>NZ_RJPJ01000001.1:0-263879 GCF_003943395.1 Streptococcus oralis
AGGATTTATACATATATAAAGGAAAGATTGAAACACTGAAGGAACAACATAGAGAAGCAATAAATTTATTTGAAATGTTTAATAAAACAATAAAGAAATATAAGAAAAAACAAAATATGAAATCTATTGAAGAAAATGAGATACATTTAGAGTAAACAGTTTCCTAATAAGTATATGTTTCCTAAAAAGTATATATAGAATAGTTTCATGTGCCAATTTGTCACATATTTAAAAATAAGAAAATAACTATATTATACTTGTTTTAGGAGACAACAAATGTTGAAAAGGATTAGAGATTTACGTGAAGATGATGATTTGACACAAGAATATATTGCGAAAATCGTTTTGAATTGTACAAGATCAGCTTATTCTAAAATGGAAGCTGGTAGCAGGTTAATCTCTATAAATGACCTTATCAAACTTGCAGATTTTTATAAGGTGAGTCTAGACTACCTTGTAGGTCGAGTGGATAATAAAGAAGACCATTACTCCAAAAAGTAGTAGGTTAAGAAAGCACATTGACAATTGAATAGTCCAAAATGGTACTTTCCTCATTTGTGGAGCAGATTTGAATGGCTCGCCATGATAAGAGCGATTTTAAAACCATCAATAAAATAGAGCGATACTTTATATGCCATGATACAAATGATATACAATGATACTTCTGACCGTTCAGGCTGCCACCGTAAAAGAGCAGCAAGTGAAATTCTTATGATGACTTCATCAGTCATGCCATGGAGGTGAAAAAATCTAAGAAAGGAAGTAGTAAAATCATGGAAACAGTAAACTATAAAGATTTAGTTGCAATTGGTTTTCCAGAGCACACATCGAGGAATATTATTAGACAAGCAAAAAAGATTGCTGTAAAAAAGTTTGAAGAAGCTAGAAAAAATGATAAGAATGCGGTACAATTAGGATGTTCACCTTTCGATAATAAAAGGTTAGGCATTGCTCCTAAAAATATTGTAGAAAATTTAATTGGTATTTCTTTTTCAGATATAGAAGGTGAGAAAAATGGTTATATCAAAGACAAAGAAATATAAAGGTGTATACAAAGATTCAAAAGGAAAAATTTATTTTCAAATTGAATTAGGAGTTGATCCAATAACTGGGAAAAGAATTCAAAAGAAAGGAAGGAAAAATCAACAGGGACTACCGTTCAATTCTTTTAAGGAAGCATATGAAGAGATACTTCGTTTAAAACATGAATTTGTGAACTCTACTATTAATAATAGTTTTCTAACTTTTAGAGAGTTTATGGAAGAGATTTATTTAAAATATTATCAACAAAAAGTTCAATTTGTAACTTATCAGACCGCTTTACCACATCATCAGTTATTTATTAAGCAATTTGGTAATAAAAAGCTATCAGATATTAGTACTATTGACTGTGAAAGATTTCGCTTAGCTATTATAGACAAGTATTCTAGTAACTATGCTAAAAATATGTGGTCTAGATTTAAAGCATGTCTGGGCTATGCAGAAAGATTGGGTTATATTGATAGAGTTCCTTTTAAAGGATTAGATAATCCTAGAGGAAAGCACCCAGATACAAAATTTTGGACATTTGATGAATTTAAGAAGGTAATAAACTCTTTTGATATTAGTGAGTATGAGGGACTCCATAATTACATGACGATCTGGTTATATTTTATGACTGGCTTAAGAGTTAGTGAGGGTATTGCTCTTAAATGGGAAGATATTGATTTTGAACGTAAATGGATTCATGTTCATTCGACAATTGAGAAAGACAAAAACGGTGTATGGTATGCTAAACAACAAACAAAGACAGTAGCAGGGAATCGTAAAATTGATTTAGATGATTTTACGATTACAATACTTAAAAAATGGCGAGAAGTTCAAATCAAGAATGATGATAAAGATTATGTAATATCACGTTTTGGTGCCCCCTTGTGTAAGTCTACAATTTCTAGGATAATAAAAAGGCGTGCTAAGATTACTGGTGTACCAGAAATTACAGGTAAAGGTTTAAGACATAGCCATGCCTCTTATCTAATAAATGTGTTACATAAGGATACTTTATACGTTTCATATCGATTAGGACATGCTGATAAGTCAACTACGTTGAATACATATAGTCACTGGTACTATTCAGGTGATTCAACAATTTCAGAAGAAATTACAAACAGTTTAGATAATCTTGGATTATCAATTTACCTACCAAATTCCTGCCAAAGTTGAAAATTGAGGAATTAACCCACTAATACTGGGAGAAAATAAGATTAGCAAATTGTTACTCTTAAATAATAGAGCGACTACTTTTGTAGCTTAAAAACATGATTAAACCGCTATTCTTAGGAGTAGCGGTTTTTCTTTTTGTTCTAGAAGGGGCAAAAAAGGGGCGAGTAAGTAATTTCCCAACTGTTTAATTCAAGCTAAAAATCCTCAATCGTAGTGATTGAGGATTGAGCAAATAAATCTTAAACAATACCTTGTGCAATCATAGCATTGGCTACATTTTCGAAGGCAGCAATATTTGCTCCTGCAAGGTAGTCAGTACCAAGACCGTATGTTTCAGCAGTTGTTTTAGCTGTATTGAAGATGTTTGTCATGATGTCTTTGAGACGACCGTCCACTTCTTCACGGGTCCATGAGAGGCGAAGGCTGTTTTGGCTCATTTCAAGGGCAGATACAGCTACACCACCAGCGTTGGCAGCTTTAGCAGGTCCGTAAAGGATTCCGTTTTCTTTGTAGACTTTAATCGCATCAAGGTCACTCGGCATGTTGGCACCTTCTGATACGCAGATAACACCTTGAGCAACCAAACGTTTAGCCGCTTCACCATTGATTTCGTTTTGAGTCGCACATGGAAGAGCAATATCGTAGTTACCAGCGTAAGTCCATACAGAACCTTCATGGTAGGTTGCAGTTGCTTTCTCAGCAGCGTATTCTGTTAAGCGAGCACGGCGTTTTTCTTTGACATCTGTAAGAAGATCGAAGTCGATACCATTTTCATCAATGACATAACCGTTTGAGTCAGATACAGAGATAACAGTTGCACCAAGTTCAGTTGCTTTTTGAAGAGCGTATTGAGCTACATTACCAGAACCTGAAATAACCACTTTCTTACCAGCAAAACTGTTACCATTAGCTTTGAGCATTTCTTCAGTATAGTAAACCAAACCGTAACCAGTAGCTTCTGGACGAATCAAGCTACCACCGAATCCAAGAGGTTTACCAGTCAAGACACCCGCATCAAATTGGTTAAGACGTTTGTATTGTCCGTATAGGTAACCAATTTCACGTCCACCAACACCGATATCACCAGCAGGTACGTCAAGAGATGGTCCGATGTATTTTTGCAATTCTGTCATAAAGCTTTGGCAGAAGCGCATCACTTCAGCGTCAGTCTTTCCTTTAGGATCGAAGTCTGATCCCCCTTTACCTCCACCGATTGGAAGTCCAGTCAAGACGTTTTTAAAGATTTGTTCGAAGCCGAGGAATTTCAAGATCCCTTGGTTTACAGTTGGGTGGAAACGAAGTCCGCCTTTATATGGTCCAACAGCTGAGTTGAATTGAACACGGTAACCACGGTTGACTTGGACTTTACCTTCACGGTCAACCCAAGGAACACGGAAAGAAATTACGCGCTCAGGCTCAGTGATACGTGCCAAGATGTTTTCTTCGATATACTCAGGGTGTTTTTCAAATACAGGTTCCAAAGTGCTGAAGAATTCTTCAACCGCCTGGAGGAACTCAGCCTCGTGCCCATTACGAGCTTTTACAGTTTCAAACACGCTTTGGATATATTCTTTAGCAGATGTCATATCGTTCTCCTTTTGTTGTTATATTTTATTACATGAGCCATTATAGCAGAATTCTTTTTCAGTGTAAAGAAAAAAACAGAAATTTTCTAAAAATTCTTTCAATTTACAAAACCGAACGTTTTATATAGAAATTAGTTTCTCAAAGAGAAAATCTTAAAGTATGGTATAATATTAGAAATAAAAGGAATCTGGAGGATCAGAATCATGGTATCAATGAAAACACAAATAGCTGGCTTTGAGTTTGACAATTGCTTGATGAATGCAGCGGGTGTGGCTTGTATGACGATAGAAGAGCTTGAAGGGGTTAAAAACTCAGCAGCGGGTACTTTTGTTACGAAGACAGCAACCTTGGACTTTCGTCAGGGCAATCCTGAGCCACGTTATCAGGATGTTCCACTTGGTTCTATCAACTCCATGGGCTTACCAAATAATGGCTTAGACTATTATCTGGACTATCTTTTGGACTTGCAGGAAAAAGAGCCAAACCGTACTTTCTTCCTATCTTTAGTTGGCATGTCTCCAGAAGAAACACATACCATCTTGAAAAAAGTTCAAGAGAGTGAATTCAAAGGACTGACAGAGCTTAATCTCTCTTGTCCAAATGTTCCAGGAAAACCTCAGATTGCTTATGATTTTGAGACAACAGACCGTATCTTGGCAGAAGTATTTGCCTACTTTACCAAACCTCTCGGGATCAAATTGCCACCTTATTTTGATATTGTTCACTTTGACCAAGCGGCAGCTATTTTCAACAAATATCCGCTCAAGTTTGTTAACTGTGTTAACTCTATCGGAAACGGCCTTTACATAGAAGATGAGTCTGTCGTCATTCGTCCTAAGAATGGTTTTGGTGGGATTGGTGGAGAGTATATCAAACCGACTGCTCTTGCTAATGTGCACGCCTTTTACCAACGCTTAAATCCGCAAATCCAAATCATTGGAACGGGTGGCGTTCTAACGGGTCGTGATGCCTTTGAACATATCCTCTGCGGTGCTAGTATGGTGCAAGTAGGAACGACGCTCCACAAAGAAGGCGTCGGTGCTTTTGAACGCATTACCAATGAACTAAAAGCAATCATGGCGGAAAAAGGGTATGAGAACCTAGAAGATTTCCGTGGGAAATTGCGCTATATTGATTAAAGTCACTAAAAGATCAGAAGAAAGGGGAGAAGATGCTTGCCATTGAAGACAGTCAGAAGTTGACTTTATCAAATCTATCTAGCCTGAACCTATTTACAGGGACAGATCAGGGTCAGTTTGAAGTTATGAAGAGTCAAGTCTTGAAACAGATTGGTTATGATCCAGCTGATCTCAATTTTGCTTACTTTGATATGAAAGAAGTAGCTTATAAAGACTTAGAGTTGGAGTTGGTCAGTCTCCCTTTCTTTGCGGATGAAAAAATCGTGATATTAGACCATTTTGTCGATATTACAACGACCAAAAAGCGCTTTTTAACAGATGACGAGCTCAAGTCATTTGAGGAATACCTTGACAATCCTTCACCGATGACTAAACTTTTGATTTTTGCAGAAGGAAAGTTAGATAGTAAAAGACGGCTGGTCAAATTGCTCAAACGAGATGCGACTGTCTTTGACGCTATTGAGGCTAAGGAGCAAGAACTCCGCCAGTATTTCCAAAAGTGGAGTCAGACACAAGGTCTGCAGTTTGCAGAAAAGTCTTTTGAAAATCTACTTCTCAAATCTGGTTTTCAATTTAGTGAAATCCAGAAAAATCTCCTTTTTTTACAGTCTTATAAGTCAGATGGCATGATAGAGGAGAAGGATATTGTCGAAGCTATTCCTAAGACTCTGCAGGACAATATTTTTGATTTGACTCAGCTTATCTTGGGCAAAAAGATCGACCAGGCCCGTGACTTGGTTAGAGATTTGACCCTGCAAGGGGAGGATGAGATCAAGTTCATAGCTGTCATGTTAGGACAGTTTCGAACTTTTACCCAGGTGAAGATTTTATCAGAGGCTGGTCAAACGGAATCGCAGATTGTAAGCAGTCTGGGGACTTATTTGGGACGCAATCCTAATCCTTATCAAATCAAGTTCGCATTAAGAGATTCGAGAGTGATTTCCTTGGCTTTTCTCAAGCGAGCGATTTCTTATTTGATTGAAACAGACTACCAGATTAAGACAGGTGTCTATGAAAAAAGTTACTTGTTTGAAAAGGCACTCTTGCAGATTGCGACAGAGGCAAATTGAGCAAAAAACTTGAAAAAAGAGGATGATTGCGTTATCATTTTCTTATAGAAAGAAAAAGAGGTATTACAGATGGCAATTATCTTACCAGACCTTCCATACGCGTATGACGCCTTGGAACCATACATCGATGCTGAAACAATGCACTTGCACCATGACAAGCACCATCAAACCTACGTCAACAATGCGAATGCTGCTCTTGAAAAACACCCTGAAATCGGTGAAAACCTTGAAGCTTTGCTTGCTGATGTAGAATCTATCCCAGCTGATATCCGCCAAGCGCTTATCAACAACGGTGGTGGACACTTGAACCACGCTCTTTTATGGGAATTGATGACTCCTGAAAAGACTGCTCCTTCAGCAGAACTTGTAGCAGCAATCGATGCAACATTTGGTTCATTTGAAGAATTCCAAGCAGCCTTTACAGCAGCAGCTACAACTCGCTTCGGTTCTGGCTGGGCGTGGTTGGTTGTCAACAAAGAAGGGAAACTTGAAGTAACTTCAACAGCAAACCAAGACACACCAATCTCAGAAGGTAAAAAACCAATCTTGGGCTTGGACGTTTGGGAACATGCTTACTACGTGAAATACCGCAATGTGCGTCCTGACTACATCAAAGCTTTCTTCTCAGTCATCAACTGGAACAAAGTAGATGAGCTTTATGCAGCAGCGAAATAATGAATAGGAAGGGAAGAGTCATTCTTCTCTTTTTTGCTTTATATGGCAGAAGTCTGACAAAATCGTCAGACTTTTTTCATTTTTATGAGAAACGTGCTAACTGCTAGAAATTATGGTAAAATAGAGTGTTAAGTAATCGTGGAAAAGGAAGACTATGCGTAAAGAAATTGCACCTGAATTATACAACTATAACAAGTTTCCTGGCCCAGAATTTCATGTAAATGGGGATAAGGTTGAGACTGAAGGGATTGCTTTTACCTTGGTTGAAAATATCAAGGATGCTTTCGATGTGACAGTCTTTAATCAACGCTTCTCAGAAGTGTTGACCAAGTTTGATTATGTCGTGGGGGACTGGAGCAATGAACAGCTTCGTCTACGTGGCTTTTACAAAGACGACCGAACAGAGGAAAAAAATGAAAAGATTAGTCGGTTACAGGACTATCTTTTGGAGTACTGTAGTTATGGTTGTGCCTATTTTGTTCTAGAAAATCAAGCACCTAAGCGGGCTTCATTTGACAAAAAATTGCGTAAAAAGGAAGAGGAAAATCTTTCTAGAAGAGGCAAGAAACCTTCGCAAAACAAGAGAAAACCAAATGCGGATAAGCGAAATAGACGTCGTCATAAGGATCAAAAGTCTCAGAAAGAGGACAAGGGACAGCGCCATTTTGTTATTCGTCAGAAATAGATAGAGAATAAGGAGAAGAGATGAAACCGTCTATTTATAGTTTAACACGTCAAACCATGCAAGAATGGGTATTAGAACAAGGAGAAAAGAAATTCCGAGCAGATCAAATCTGGGAATGGCTCTACCGTAAACGTGTGCAGTCATTTGAAGAAATGACCAACCTTTCCAAGGATTTGATTGCCAAGCTCAATGACCAGTTTGTGGTAAATCCTTTGAAACAACGAATTGTACAAGAGTCGGCTGACGGTACCGTTAAGTATCTTTTCGAGTTGCCAGATGGCATGTTGATTGAGACAGTACTCATGCGTCAACACTACGGTTTGTCAGTCTGTGTGACTACTCAGGTTGGCTGTAATATTGGTTGTACCTTCTGTGCATCAGGCTTGATTAAGAAGCAACGTGACCTTAATAACGGAGAAATCGTAGCGCAGATCATGCTGGTTCAGAAATACTTTGATGAACGTGGTCAGGATGAACGTGTCAGCCATATCGTTGTCATGGGAATTGGTGAACCATTTGATAACTACAACAATGTTTTGAATTTTGTCCGTACCATCAATGATGACAAGGGGATGGCAATTGGTGCTCGTCACATAACAGTTTCTACCTCAGGTTTGGCCCATAAAATTCGTGACTTTGCTAATGAAGGAGTTCAGGTCAATCTCGCTGTTTCCCTTCACGCACCCAATAATGAATTGCGCTCAAGCATCATGAAGATTAACCGTGCCTTTCCGATTGAAAAACTCTTCGCAGCTATTGAGTATTATATCGAAACAACAAACCGTCGTGTGACCTTTGAATACATCATGCTCAATGAAGTCAACGATGGTGTTGAACAAGCCTTGGAATTGGCTGAATTGCTCAAGAACATCAAGAAATTGTCTTATGTAAACTTGATTCCTTATAACCCAGTTAGTGAACATGACCAATATAGCCGTAGTCCTAAAGAGCGCGTGATGGCCTTCTACGATACCCTCAAGAAAAAAGGGGTCAACTGTGTTGTTCGTCAAGAACATGGTACAGATATTGATGCAGCTTGTGGACAATTGCGCTCCAATACAATGAAACGTGATCGCCAGAAGGCAGTCGCAGCAGTAAATCCATAAAATGACTAAAAAAAGAGAATTAATCTTAAGATTGGGAGTGGCTGTTTACAGCCTTTGCATTGTATGTTTTTGTTTCACTCCCCAACCTCAACTTCCTACAGGAGTGGAAACTCCAGGTATTCAAACTTTTGGACGCCTGGTTTTTCTTTTAACTCCCTTAAACTCCTTTTGGAAACTGGGTGAAGTGACTAGTTTGGGACAAGTCCTTTGGATCTTTTTGCAGAACATTTTAAATGTCTTCTTACTCTTCCCTCTGGTCTTTCAACTCATCTATCTCTGTCCAAACCTGCGGCAAACGAAAAAAATCCTCCTTCTCAGCTTTCTACTGAGTCTAGGAATCGAGTGTACGCAGCTACTCTTAGACTTTTTCTTTGATTTTAATCGCGTCTTTGAGATTGATGATTTGTGGACCAATACCCTGGGAGGCTATCTAGCTTGGGTTCTTTATAAAGGACTGCATAAAAACAAGATAAGGAGTTAAAATGAGTATTTTAGAAGTTAAAAATCTGAGTCACGGTTTTGGTGACCGTGCAATTTTTGAAGATGTGTCCTTCCGTCTCCTCAAGGGTGAACACATCGGCTTAGTCGGTGCCAATGGTGAAGGGAAATCAACCTTTATGAGCATCGTGACTGGTAAGATGTTGCCAGATGAAGGAAAGGTTGAGTGGTCCAAATATGTGACTGCTGGCTATCTGGATCAGCATGCTGTGCTAAAGGAAGGCCAAACTGTGCGTGATGTCTTGCGGACAGCCTTTGATGAGCTATTTAAAGCAGAAGCTCGTATCAATGAGCTCTATATGGAAATGGCAGAAGACGGAGCGGATATCGATGCACTGATGGAAGAAGTTGGCGAACTACAAGACCGTTTGGAGAGTCGTGATTTCTATACCTTGGATGCTAAGATTGATGAAGTAGCGCGTGCTCTCGGTGTCATGGACTATGGCATGGATACAGATGTAACAGCCTTATCAGGTGGACAAAGAACCAAGGTCCTCTTGGCCAAACTGCTTCTTGAAAAGCCAGATATCTTGCTTTTGGACGAACCAACCAACTACTTGGATGCTGATCATATTGACTGGCTCAAGCGTTATCTCCAAAACTATGAGAATGCCTTTGTCCTTATTTCGCACGATATTCCCTTCCTAAACGACGTGATCAATATCGTCTACCATGTTGAAAATCAACAGCTGACGCGTTACTCTGGTGACTATTACCAGTTCCAAGAAGTCTATGCTATGAAAAAATCTCAGTTGGAAGCGGCCTATGAACGTCAACAGAAAGAGATTGCAGACCTCAAGGACTTTGTAGCTCGAAACAAAGCGCGTGTTGCAACACGTAATATGGCCATGTCTCGTCAGAAGAAATTGGATAAGATGGATATTATCGAACTTCAAAGTGAGAAACCAAAACCATCCTTTGATTTCAAACCGGCTCGTACGCCTGGGCGCTTTATATTCCAAGCCAAGGACTTGCAGATTGGTTATGACCGTCCTCTGACCAAGCCCTTAAATCTTACTTTTGAACGTAATCAAAAAGTTGCCATTATTGGAGCCAATGGTATTGGGAAAACAACTCTCTTGAAGAGTCTTTTGGGGATTATTCCACCAATTGCTGGAGAAGTCGAACGCGGTGACTACCTAGAACTTGGTTACTTTGAGCAGGAAGTAGAAGGAGGCAATCGTCAAACACCTCTAGAAGCGGTCTGGAACGCCTTTCCAGCACTCAATCAGGCAGAAGTTCGTGCAGCCCTTGCTCGTTGTGGCTTGACGACTAAGCATATTGAAAGCCAGATTCAGGTCTTGTCAGGTGGGGAACAAGCCAAGGTGCGTTTCTGTCTCTTGATGAACCGTGAAAACAATGTTTTAGTACTTGACGAGCCGACCAACCACTTGGATGTAGATGCCAAGGAAGAACTCAAACGCGCGCTTAAAGAATACAAAGGGAGCATTCTCATGGTTTGTCACGAACCAGACTTCTATGAAGGCTGGATGGACCAAATATGGAACTTTAACAAGCTAACTTAAAAGGAATTTTCTAAAAAGCACTAAAAAGGCCAAGTCGAAATGACTTGGCTTTTTTGACTAGTAATTTAAATAGTTTTCAACTTCAGATTTCTCAATTTCTTTACCGTAGTGGCAAATCGGACAAGAAACGAAGTAACTTTTACAATAAGGAAAAAGTGGAATCCAGTAAAGGGTGAACTTGCGCCCAGTTTCTACGATCTCCCAAGTGTCGACATTGTTACAATGACCACATTCGATCGCAGTTTGCGTATGTCCCAAATCTTTCTGATAACCTTTAGAACCCCAAAATAAAATCATGTCATCGTCTCCTTATCTGTTAATGGCTTATTTTTTGCTGAAATCGTAATCCTTCACTACTTCGATGCTATCGATAGTGATAGCAGTAGTTGGTTTGTCTTTTTCATCTTTTTCGGCTTTAGCAATCTTATCCACAACATCCATACCGTCAATCACTTGACCAAAGACTGGGTGTTTACCATCTAGACTAGGATTTCCTCCCTCTTTATAGGCTTCGATGATTTTCTTTGGATACTTGCTGGTAGGGAGTTTAGCTGAAATATCTGTTGAATTTTGGTTGATGAAGAACTGGCTACCGTTAGTGTTTGGTTGACCAGTGTTAGCCATAGCAAGGGCTCCTCGGATATTGTATAGGTAAGGAGAGATTTCATTTTTGAAACCAGTTCCCTTGTCCTTTGTTTTATCCTTATCATGCCAGATGGATTGGCCACCTGTACCATCTCCCTTAGGATCTCCAGTTTGGACCATAAATCCATCGATGACACGGTGGAAGGTGATGCCGTTATAATAGCCTTCCTTAGCGTGAGTAAGGAAGTTTTCAACCGCAAGAGGTGCTAGTTTTGGAAAGAGTTTGATGCGGATATCGCCTTGATTTGTGTGTAAAATAACCTCGGCTTCATCTTCAGCAACTTCTTTAGAAAGTTGAGGGAAGTTAGCATTTTCATTGGTCAAAGCGTCATTCAAATCTTTGGCAGCCTGGGCAGCTGCTTTAGAGCTTTCTTCAGCAGAGATACTGGAGTCGACATAGTCATCACCACGAAGACCACGCTGGATACTAGTACATCCAGCAAGAGCTATAGTTGATAGTAAAAGAAGAGTTGCTAGTTTTTTCATTGTTTTCCTCTCAAAAATTCATTTCTACCATTGTACCTTAAAAGGAGGGGGATTTCAAATGTTTAAAAAAAATTAAAACTCTGTCAAGTTTTTTTCTTGACACTTGTCAGAAATTTGCTATAATAGAACATGTGCTAAATAGCTTAGCTATTTCACCGAAATAAAAAATAAGAAAAGAGACTTTAAAAATGGCAGTTAAAATCCGTTTGACTCGTATGGGTTCTAAGAAAAAACCTTTCTACCGTATCAACGTAGCAGACTCACGTTCACCACGTGATGGACGTTTCATCGAAACAGTTGGAACTTATAACCCACTTGTTGCTGAAAACCAAGTAACTTTGAAGGAAGACCGCGTTCTTGCATGGTTGGCTGATGGAGCTCAACCTTCAGATACAGTTCGCAACATCCTTTCAAAAGAAGGCGTATTGAAAAAATTCCACGATTCTAAATTCTCAAAATAAGTTTAAAGTAGGTTGACAGATGGATACGATTGAAAATCTCATTATTGCGATTGTGAAACCTTTGATTTCACAACCAGATGCCTTAACTATCAAGATTGAAGACACACCAGAGTTTTTGGAGTATCACTTGGATCTTGACCAGAGCGATGTCGGTCGTGTTATCGGTCGTAAGGGTCGCACTATCTCAGCGATAAGAACGATTGTCTACTCTGTCCCAACTGAAGACAAAAAAGTAAGAATCGTTATCGATGAAAAATAAAGAAAGCGGGACAGATGTCTCGCTTTTTTTGTGGAGGAGAAGATGAAGGATCTAACGTTTGGACAATTACAAGCTTACTTACTCGAATATTACCAGCAATCTCGAACTGAGGAAGGCCTCTTTATCAAACTAGTGGAGGAAGTCGGAGAAGTAGCTGAGGTCTTGAATGGGCGCTCTGGTCGAAAAGAGGGCGTTCAGGACTCAAACGAGGAACTTGCCAAAGAATTGGCTGATATTATTCACTACACGGTTGCAATCGCGGCTATCAACGATATTGACCTAACCAAAACTATCTTTGATAAAGATAAAAAAGCTGCCATTAAGTACCAGCACGAAAGAGATTTGGAAGGATTTTTGTATAACTTCCAAGAGAACTAGGAATAATCTCTTTTCACTGATATGAAAGGTTTCTCCTAGCTTATGCTAGCTTGTATAGAGAAAGCAATGAAATTGGCAGTTTATATTATCAAAGTAAGGAATCTTTAAGAGGTAGACAAGCTAGAACTTGTGAGACAAGAATGAGAAAAGCAGATCAGAATAGTTGACTCATAGGCAATGAAAAATAATTTATCACCTTGAAAGAGTGATAGTAGGCTAGGCATAAAATACCAATCCTAGAAATAGCATCTAGGATTTTACTATGCTAAAATGGAAAGACAGTCTCAAAATTTCTAGTTGATTTATCTTGAGAATAGCTACTTTAAAAGGGAGTAACAATCTATGAACGAGAAAACAAAAGCATACCTAGCGGCCTTATCCTTTTCAGCCATCATTGGTTTTTCTTTTTTATTTACTAAGATTGCTTTGGGCTATGCCAGTCCTCTTACAAACTTGGCACATCGCTATACAATCGCTACTTTGGTATTGGTCATCCTTCATCAAACAAAACTTATCAATGTGAGTTTAAGCAGAAAAGCTATTTTTTCTATTCTTCCTATGAGTCTTTTCTATCCACTCCTCTTCTTTATTTTCCAATCCTTTGCTTTACAGTATATATCGTCTTCTGAAGCGGGAATTTTACAGGCTCTTGTCCCGATCTTTACGCTCCTTTTGGCATCGGTTTTTCTCAAGGAGAAGACAAGTTTGCTACAAAAGTTCTTTTTAATTTTATCCGTAGCAGGAGTAGTTTTCATCTTCCTTGGCAAAGGAGCAAACTTTAGCACTGAAACTGCTAGCTTGGGCTTTCTCTTGATGTTGGGATCTGTTCTTGCCAATGCGATAAACAATATTCTCAGCAAGGCTAAAGGAGGTCGCTATCGGGCCATGGATATGACAGTTGTTGTGATATTTGTTGGCTTCGTCACCTTTAATATACTGAGTCTGACCTCTCACTATCTAGAGGGGAACATATTAGCTTACTTTGCGCCACTTGGACAGGTATCTTATCTGCTTTCCATCCTCTATTTGGGAATACTAGCCTCTATCGTGACTGGTAGTCTCTCTATCTATGCTATCGTTCGCCTCGGGGCATCAACCGTCAGTGTCTTTGGCAATCTTGGAACAGTTTTGACCATTCTAGCTGGGGCTCTTATCCTCCACGAACCAATTTATAGTTACCATGTGATTGGAGCAACTTTGATTATTGCTGGAATTTTAGGCATGAATCTGATGAGAAAAAAGTAAAGATTGCTTATCAGTCTTTTTCTTTATCTATATTGTACAGAAAATTCAAAATTTTTAATGAAATCAAGTTTAGAAAACGATAATTTTAATATAGCGTGATAAAATAGATAAAAAGAATGATATTAGGATAAAGAGGAGCGAATGTAGAAATGAAGCCAAATGATATTACTGAAGCTATTGCTTTTTATAACAGAGAACCCAAGATGTTGAAACGTCACCTTATAGCAGCCGTAGATTGTGATTTGGTTGTTTATCATCGTCCTGTAAACTCAAGTAAAGGACACATTATTTTTTATCATGGAGCTTGTGGCCGTAGTCAGATGTGGGCTCACCAGTATGATGCTTTTGATGGATTTGACCTTTACTTTGTCAATGTTAGAGGGCAGGGTGAATCACCTATGAAAGTTGGGCTACCCGACTTAGAAGGCGCTGTTCAAGATGTAGAAGCCATTTTATCCTATTTTCAGCTAGAAAAGGTGATATTGGTTGGTCATTCTTGGGGAGGAAATCCACTTCAAGAGTATACCTATCGCCATCCAGAAAGAGTCCTAGCCTTGGTCATGGTAGATAGTTGGGGACAGCATCGTTACCTATCAGAGAAAGAAAGAGGTCGAATCAAATATAGTTCTCTTATGTACAAAACGATTCCTTGGAAGGTGATTGCTGATAAAAACTCAAAAATGTGTACTGATAACCCAATCACAAGAGAATTGGTCAAGACGGCAATTATAGAAACTGGGCGAGATGTTTTCTTGAACCTTGGAATTACAGGTTTCTTGGCAGTCCATGAGATAGAAGGATATAAAGGAAATCCTCCCATGCTATTAGTAAGAGGAGAAAATGATTTTCCAAAACACCTAAAAATAATCTATGATGGGATCATTGCTCTAAATCCCAATGCGCGTCAAGTAACGATTTCAGACAGCAAACACCAACCGATGAATGACCACCCTAAAGAGTTTAATCAGATAGTTGGTGATTTTTTTGAAGAAGTAGTAGCCTTATAAGATAGGACCTATCCAACTTGTGAAAATCCCTAGAACGTGATAAAATAAAGGATAGAAATAGATACAGGAGACAAGATGAACTACTTTAATGTTGGGAAAATCGTCAATACGCAGGGTTTACAGGGTGAGATGCGAGTCTTGTCTGTGACGGATTTTGCTGAAGAACGGTTTAAAAAAGGGGCAGAGCTGGCTTTATTTGATGAAAAAGATCAGTTTATCCAAACAGTGACCATCGCTAGCCATCGTAAGCATAAGAATTTTGACATTATCAAATTCAAAGATATGTACCATATCAATGCGATTGAGAAGTACAAGGGTTATAGTCTCAAGGTTGCTGAGGAAGATTTGAACGACCTAGACGATGGGGAATTCTATTATCACGAGATTATCGGTTTGGATGTTTACGAGGGAGACACCTTGATTGGAACCATCAAGGAAATCCTACAACCAGGTGCCAATGATGTCTGGGTGGTTAAGCGAAAAGGAAAACGCGACCTACTCTTGCCTTACATTCCGCCAGTAGTTCTCAATGTTGATATTCCAAACAAGCGGGTCCAAGTGGAAATCTTAGAAGGACTAGATGATGAAGATTGATATTTTAACCCTTTTTCCTGAGATGTTTTCTCCGCTGGAGCACTCAATCGTTGGAAAGGCTCGAGAAAAAGGGCTCTTGGATATCCAGTATCATAATTTTCGCGAATATGCTGAAAAGGCCCGTCATGTTGACGATGAGCCTTACGGAGGCGGTCAGGGAATGTTGCTCCGTGCCCAACCTATTTTCGATGCTTTTGATGCCATTGAAAAGAAAAATCCCCGTGTCATTCTTCTCGATCCTGCTGGGAAACAGTTCAATCAAGCCTACGCTGAAGATTTGGCCAAAGAAGAGGAACTGATCTTTATCTGCGGTCACTACGAAGGGTATGACGAGCGCATCAAGACCTTGGTAACCGATGAAATTTCCCTAGGAGATTATGTCTTGACTGGTGGTGAATTAGCAGCCATGACCATGATTGATGCTACGGTTCGCTTGATTCCAGAAGTGATTGGCAAGGAGTCTAGTCACCAAGACGATAGTTTTTCTTCAGGACTCCTCGAATATCCCCAATATACACGCCCTTATGACTATCGAGGCATGGTGGTGCCAGATGTGCTCATGAGTGGCCACCATGAAAAGATTCGCCAGTGGCGACTTTACGAAAGTCTAAAGAAAACCTACGAGCGCAGACCAGATTTGCTAGAAAACTATCAACTGACAGTAGAAGAAGAAAAAATGCTGGCAGAAATCAAAGAAAACAAAGAATAAAGGAGAATCCTATGCAAGTAATCAAACGTAACGGAGAAGTTGCCGACTTTGATCCAGATAAAATTTACCAAGCTGTCCTAAAAGCAGCGCAGACAGTTTATGTTTTGACTGATGACCTACGTCAAAACCTAGCTCAAGTCACTAAAAAAGTAGTCTTGGACTTGGAAGAAGCAAAAGTAGAACGTGCGACTATCAGTATGATCCAATCAATGGTTGAAAATCGTTTACTAGGAGCAGGTTACATCACCATTGCAGAGCACTATATCTCTTATCGCTTGCAACGTGATTTGGAGAGAAGTGGTTACGGAGACCATATCGCAGTCCACCTGCATTTTGAACAAATTCGTTAAGAAAAAGAGTGGGATGAAAAACATCTCACTCTTTCTTAAATCTATTTTTCTGAGCTCTCTGGACAGTAGATGGGACAAAGCGTAGCCTTTTGATGTCAGCGATTCGGATGATACGTGTTACATTTTTTGTAAAATTTTTGACAACAATCTGTTGACGGCTGCTATCATATTTGACGATATCACCAGTGAAGCTTGTTTCAGCTAGTATGACATGAACAGCAGTTTGTTTCTGGAGGGCTTGTTCAATTGTAGCAATGAGGGAGTCGTTTTCAGAATAATCTCGTTCATCCTGTCCACTGAGAAAGTCTTGTATCTTATCTAAGACATGTTTGAATGTATATCTCATAGGCTTCTCCCCTCTTATATAACCATATTATATAAAATTTTCCTAAAATCTACAAGATTTTACGAATAGACTATAGAAAGCATATCACATAAAGGAGTTAAAATGGCAGAATTTACATTTGAAATCGAAGAACACTTACTCACCTTGTCTGAAAATGACAAAGGATGGACAAAAGAACTAAATCGCGTTAGCTTTAATGGAGCACCAGCAAAGTTTGATATTCGTTCTTGGAGTCCTGACCATACCAAAATGGGCAAAGGAATCACGCTTTCCAATGAAGAATTTCAGGTAATGGTAGATGCCTTTAAAGGAAACCAATAAAAGGATATTGAGTTTTTGACTCAGTATCCTTTTTGGGTTAAATTGAGAAGTATGCTTGTCCCCTAAGTCGTTGTAATAGTAGGCGACCAATGAAGCTAATGGCAATAATCTTACCAAGGTCAGGGAGGATAAAGGGAAGGACACCGACAGCAAGTGCTTTGTCAAGTGCCATACCAGCAAGGAAGTGGAGGCTGAGAATACCTCCTACAAAGACTAGAGAGTCACCCAAGAGGTTGGCTAGGAAAATGCGGATATAGCCACTATTTTGATGGATGAGATAAGATGTAAGCCCTGCATAGACAAGGTCGAACCAGAGATAACCTGCACTTGGGCCGACTAAAACGTGAAATCCAGCTCCTCCCCCTGCAAAAACAGGTAAACCAATGGCACCCAGCAAGAGATAGAGAGCTACAGATAGAACAGCTTCTCTGGGTCTAAAAACAGTAGCAATCAGACCGATCGCAAAGTTTTGCAGAGTGAAGGGGACAGGACCGATAGGGAGACTGATTTGTGCCAATACGGCGATGAGAGCAGCACCGATAGCAGGGATAGCATAGATATGAGCTTTTTTCAAAACTGTTAACCTCTTTTCAAAAATATAGTAACTATTATACTGGTTTAGAAACAAAAGTCAACCTATTTTTTATAAAAAGGTAACAATTTTGCGACAGCTGATTTTGCAAGTAAAAAGAGATCCTCAGGATCCCTTTCAACAATTAGCGCATGGTTACAAATTCTTCAGAAGCAGTCGGGTGAATAGCTACTGTAGCATCAAAGTCTGCCTTGGTTGCTCCCATCTTGATAGCAACAGCGAATCCTTGAATCATCTCATCCACTCCGTAACCAAGTCCATGTAGGCCAACAACTTTTTCGTCAGCACCGGCGGTGATGAGTTTGAAGCGAGATTCTTGACGATGGTCTGTAACGGCAGAGTACATAGATGCAAAGCTTGACTTGTAGACTTTGATGTGATCTTGACCGTATTCTTTGATAGCTTGAACCTCGGTCAAACCGACGGTTCCGATAGCAGGATGGGAGAAGACAACAGTAGGGATAGTCGTGTAGTCCATCTTGGCATTTGTTTTCCCATTGAAGAGGCGTTCAGATAGGGTACGTCCTGCCTTGATGGCTACTGGGGTCAGTTCTTTCTCACCAGTAACATCTCCAAGAGCATAGATACCATCTACAACTGTATTTTGATACTCATCCACTTGGATAAATCCACGTTGGTTGAGTGTGACGCCAGCCTTTTCTAACTCCAGACCGTCTACATTTGGACGGCGTCCAGTAGCCCAGATAACTTGGCTGGCAGTGTGACTAGAACCGTCTTCGAAATGAATCGTAATGCCTTGCATGGTTTCCTCGAGCTTGACAGGTACCTTATGCGTGTGCAAAGGTAGACCTGTTTTTTCCATTTCATTGACAAGTCCTTCAACGATGTAGCTGTCAAAACCACGCAAGGGACGATCGCGACGGACAAACAAATCCGTTTTTACTCCTAGTGCGTGGAGAACACCAGCTAATTCAACAGCAATATAGCCAGCACCAAGAATCGCAACGGATTCAGGAAGTTGCTCCCAAGCAAAGACATCGTCTGAGCTACCACCGAGTTCAGCTCCGGGAATAGTTGGGATGCTTGGACGAGCGCCAGTCGCAATCACGATATGTTTGGCACGAATCAATTCACCATTAACGCTGACCGTATGGGCATCAACGAAATGAGCACGGCCTTCAATCAAATCAACACCGTTGCGCTTGAAACTTCCATCATAAGACGAGCGGGCACGGTTGATGTAGGCTTCACGATTTTGACGAAGCTTTGCGAAATCAAATTGAACATCTGAACTCGTAAAACCGTAGTCAGGACCGTAGTGGTGGAAGCTTTCAGCAATCTGCGCTCCATACCACATGATTTTCTTAGGAACACAGCCAACGTTGACACAAGTTCCACCTAATTTTTTCTCCTCGATAACAGCTGCTTTAGCACCGTGTTCGCCAGCGCGGTTCATAGTGGCAATGCCGCCACTTCCTCCACCGATGGCGATGATATCATATTCTCTCATAGAAAACTCCTTATAGCTTTGATAGTCATATTCTATCGTTTTTATTTTTTGAATGCAAAAATCTGCTACGCCCTAAAGAAATAGCAGAAATCACTTGCTAAATATAGAAATAAGGTGTATGATGTTACTAGTACAATTCTGCATAAATCAAATGGAAACAAGGCATGTTTCCTGAATTGTTCTCTTTTCTCTCTGAACAATCATTGTTTAGAGTAGGTAAATTTGCTATAATAGTCTTTGTATTGAAAATAAAATAGGAGTTTTGTGATGAAGGGGAATAAGAAAACTAAAAAATGGCAACTATACACAGCTATTGGTGCTGCAAGTATTATTATAACCAGTGCAGCGGGTATTTTGCTATTTAGACAGCCCTCTCAGGCTGCCGGTAAGGATGACACATCGCATCTCGTAGTCGCAAAGGAAGGAACAGTTGCCTCCTCTGTTCTTTTATCTGGTACCGTCACCGCAAAAAATGAACAATATGTTTATTTGGATGCAAGTAAGGGTGAGGTGGATGAAATCTTGGTTTCTGTTGGAGATAAGGTTGACAAAGGACAAGCACTCGTAAAATACAACAGCACAGAAGCGCAATCTGCTTATGATGCAGCTAACCGTGCCATAGCCAAGGCTGATCGTCGTATCAATGACCTGAAGGAATCACGAAACAACACTCTAGCTGATTCGGAAGGATATGATGATGGAGCGCAGGGTTCTTCAGTCTCCTCCATAGATTCTCAGATTAGTGATGCTCGTGATAGTCGTGCTGATGCAGAGGCGCAGCTTAAAAAGGCGCAGGCTCAATTGGACGCAACAAAGGTTTTGAGTACGCTAGAAGGTACAGTTGTAGAAGTTAATCGCAATGTATCAAAGTCCACAACTGCTGCAAATCAAGTGATGGTTCATGTAGTAAGTAACGACAATCTACAAGTCAAGGGAGAACTTTCCGAGTACAATCTTGTCAACCTTTCTGTTGGCCAAGAAGTGACCTTCTCTTCTAAAGTTTACCAAGATAAAACTTGGACAGGGAAGATCAGCTTTATTTCAGCTTACCCTAAAAATAGTGGAGAAGGAACGAATGCTATAACTGGGGGGAATACTGGTTCTAAATATCCTTATACGATTGAAGTAACGAGTGAGATTGGTGATTTGAGACCAGGTTTTACCGTTAGTGTTGAGGTTAAAAGTGACAAGAAATCAATCCTCGTACCCTTAACCAGTGTCATTACTGAAGACGGAAAAAACTACGTTTGGGTTGTTGACGAAGAGAATAAGGCTAAGAAAATCGAAGTTAGCCTAGGAAATGCTGACGCAGAAAACCAAGAGATCACATCTGGTTTGACAGATGGAACCAAAGTCATCAGTAATCCAACGACTTCCTTGGAAGAAGGAAAAGAGGTGAAGGCTGATGAAACAACTAATTAGTCTAAAAAACATCTGCCGGAGCTATCGAAATGGTGAACAGGAACTGCAGGTCTTGAAAAATATTAATTTGGAGATCGGCGAAGGGGAATTTGTTGCCATTATGGGACCATCTGGTTCGGGTAAATCTACTCTGATGAATACCATCGGAATGCTGGACACCCCGACTAGCGGCGAATACTATCTAGAAGGTCAAGAAGTGGCCCGTCTAGGTGAAAAGCAGTTGGCACAGGTACGTAACCAACAAATTGGCTTTGTCTTTCAACAGTTCTTTCTTTTGTCAAAGATGGATGCTGTTCAGAATGTTGAGTTACCCTTGATTTATGCAGGAGTTCCAGCTGCCCAACGTCGCAAGTTGGCAGAGGAATATCTAAGTAAAGTAGAGTTGACTGATCGTATTCATCACCTTCCTTCAGAGTTGTCTGGTGGTCAAAAACAACGGGTGGCCATTGCGCGTGCTCTTGTTAACGATCCCTCAATCATCCTAGCTGATGAACCGACAGGTGCCTTGGATACGAAAACAGGAAGTCAAATCATGGAACTCTTGGTTGAGTTAAATGAAGAAGGCAAGACGATTATTATGGTAACGCACGAGCCCGAAATTGCAGCCTATGCAAAACGCCAGATTGTAATCCGTGATGGAGTTATTTCGTCTGATAGCGCTCGTTTGGAAGGAAAGGAGAACTAAGATGCAAAATCTGAAATTTGCCTTTTCATCTATTATGGCACACAAGATGCGCTCCTTTTTGACCATGATTGGCATTATAATCGGAGTCTCTTCAGTAGTTGTCATCATGGCTTTAGGGGACTCTATGTCTCGTCAGGTCAATAAAAATATGACAAAATCTCAGAAAAATATTCAGGTGTTTTTCTCACCAATTAAAAGTAAGGACGGTTCCTTTACACAAAAGCAATCTGCACTGACACTATCTGGTAAAGAAGAAGATGTTCACGTAGAACCACCTAAAACACAGGAATCGTGGGTTAAGGAAGCTGCCAAATTAAAAGGCGTAGATGGCTATTATGTGACTAATAGTACAAATGTTACTTTGACCTATAAGGATAAAAAGGTAGAGAGAGCAAGTCTGACAGGTGGAAATATGACTTATATGTCTGCTGTAGAAAATAAAATTATTGCAGGTAGGGATCTGAGAGAACAAGACTACCGAGATTTTGCAAGTGTGATTTTGCTAGATGAAGAACTCGCTAAAAGTCTTTTTGACTCGCCTCAGGCAGCACTCAATCAAATCATTTCAGCCAATGGATATAGCTATCGTGTGATTGGTGTTTACTCTAGTCCTGCTGTTAAAAGTGCTAAGATGTTTGGTGTAGGTGGCTTACCGATTACAACCAATGCTTCTGTAGCAGCTAATTTTAATGTAGAGGAAATTTCTAATATTGTCTTTCGTGTGAATGATACGAGTCTAACTCAGACTTTGGGGCCAGAACTCGCACGCAAGATGACAGAAATTGCAGGAGTACAGCAGGGAGAATATCAGGTTGTAGACGAAACTGCCGCTTTTGCAGAGGTTCAGCAAATCTTTGGTTTTATGACCGCTATTATTAGTGCTATCGCAGGAATCTCTCTCTTTGTGGGAGGGACTGGAGTTATGAATATTATGCTGGTTTCTGTAACGGAGCGTACTCGTGAGATTGGTCTTCGTAAAGCATTGGGAGCTACACGGGCTAATATCTTGGTACAGTTTTTGATTGAGTCCATGATCTTGACCTTGCTAGGTGGAGTCATCGGTCTAATAAGTGCAGCGGGCTTGACCACGCTAGCAGGCGCTTTGTTAAAAAATATGATGGAAGGAATAGAAATTGGTGTCTCGCTACCGATAGCTCTCTTTAGCTTGGCTGTTTCGGCCAGCGTTGGGATGATCTTTGGGGTCTTACCAGCCAATAAAGCGTCTAAGCTTGATCCAATTGAAGCCCTTCGCTATGAATAAGATAAACAAGATGGACATTTGTCTATCTTGTTTTTGTATGGATTTCCCTATCGAAAATCACTAAAAATATGATATAATGAAGTGTTAGAAAAACAGGTTTCATTTGCCTGGAAAGGAAAAATTATGTCTGAAAAGAATTTTTATATTACAACACCGATTTACTATCCATCTGGTAAACTTCATATCGGTTCTGCCTACACAACCATCGCTTGTGATGTCCTAGCTCGCTACAAACGCCTCATGGGCTACGATGTCTTTTATCTGACAGGTCTTGATGAGCATGGTCAGAAAATCCAGCAAAAAGCGGAAGAAGCTGGCATCACACCTCAAGCCTATGTTGACGGCATGGCAGTTGGTGTCAAAGAACTCTGGAAATTACTCGATATCTCATACGATAAATTTATCCGTACAACTGATGACTACCATGAAAAAGTAGTGGCTCAGGTCTTTGAATGTTTGCTTGCTCAAGATGACATCTATTTGGGTGAATATTCTGGCTGGTATTCGGTCTCAGATGAAGAATTCTTTACAGAAAGTCAGCTTGCGGAAGTTTTCCGTGATGAAGCTGGTAATGTAACTGGCGGTATTGCTCCATCAGGCCATGAGGTGGAATGGGTTTCTGAAGAGTCTTACTTCCTTCGCCTAAGCAAATACCAAGAACGCTTGGTTGAATTTTTCAAATCTCACCCTGACTTCATCACTCCAGATGGTCGTCTTAATGAAATGCTACGTAACTTCATTGAGCCAGGTTTGGAAGACTTGGCAGTTTCTCGTACAACCTTTACATGGGGAGTACCAGTCCCATCAAATCCAAAACACGTTGTCTATGTTTGGATTGACGCTCTCCTTAACTATGCGACAGCTCTTGGTTACGGTCAAGATGAGCACGGCAACTTTGATAAGTTCTGGAATGGAACAGTCTTCCACATGGTCGGAAAAGACATTCTTCGTTTCCACTCTATCTACTGGCCAATCCTTCTCATGATGTTGGATGTCAAATTGCCTGAACGCTTGATTGCCCATGGCTGGTTTGTTATGAAAGACGGCAAGATGTCTAAGTCTAAGGGGAATGTCGTTTACCCTGAAATGTTGGTAGAGCGTTATGGACTGGACCCACTTCGTTACTACCTCATGCGTAGCCTCCCAGTCGGTTCAGACGGAACCTTCACTCCAGAAGACTATGTAGGCCGTATCAACTATGAACTAGCCAATGACCTTGGAAACCTCCTCAACCGTACGGTTTCCATGATTAACAAGTACTTTGATGGGGAAATTCCAGCCTATGTAGAAGGTGTGACAGAATTTGACAATGATCTTGCTCAAGTAGCTACTGAATCAATTGCTGATTACCATACACACATGGATGCAGTTGACTACCCACGTGCTCTAGAAGCAGTTTGGACGCTTATCTCTCGTACTAACAAATATATTGATGAGACAGCCCCATGGGTCTTGGCTAAGGATGAAGCTCTTCGTGACCAATTGGCAAGTGTCATGAGCCACTTGGCAGCCAGCCTTCGTATCGTAGCTCACTTGATTGAACCATTTATGATGGAAACTAGTCGTGCGGTCATGACTCAACTTGGCTTGGAAGAAGTGGCGAGTCTTGAAAACTTGAGCTTGACTGATTTTCCTGAGGGTGTAACAGTAGTTGCCAAAGGAACTCCAATCTTCCCACGTCTCGACATGGAAGAAGAAATCGCCTATATCAAGGAACAAATGGAAGGCAACAAACCTGCGGTCGAAAAAGAATGGAATCCAGACGAAGTCGAACTCAAACTAAACAAGGATGAAATCAAGTTTGAAGACTTTGACAAGGTTGAAATCTGTGTCGCAGAGGTCAAAGAAGTTTCTAAAGTGGAAGGCTCTGACAAGTTACTTCAATTCCGCCTAGATGCTGGTGATGGCGAAGACCGTCAAATCCTATCAGGAATTGCAAAATACTATCCAAACGAACAAGATTTGGTTGGCAAGAAAGTCCAAATCGTTGCCAACCTCAAACCACGTAAAATGATGAAAAAATATGTCAGCCAAGGGATGATCCTCTCAGCTGAACATGATGGCAAATTAACCCTTCTCACAGTTGATCCAGCTGTACCAAACGGAAGTGTGATTGGGTAAAAGTAAAAGACCAACGTTAGGCACGTTGGTTTTTCTTGTTATGCGCGAGATTTTCTAAGAAGTAGTCCATCTCCTTTTGCGACCTGAGGACAATTACTTTCTCCGGATAGCTTTCTTGAATCTGCTGATAACGTTCCTTGGCGGATTTGCTCCGTCCATCCCAGAGAATCCATCGGATAAAGTCCCAGTCAAAGCGTTCAGGGCAGCCTGCTGCCATACTTTCTCTGACCTTGCCGCGATATGTGAGATAACGTTTAAAGGCTCGAAAGAGACAAGTCCATGGTGAAAAATTGAGAAAGATAATTTGGTCAGCTTCCTGCATTCTTTCTTCGTAATAACACCAAGAGTAGTTGCCATCGACTACCCAAGATTCATGCTTTGTGAGAAAGTTTTTCATCTCGGTCAACATCCATTCGCGGTCACTATCTTGCCAACCAGGTTGAAATTGGAGAGTATCCATATGTAGTTTAGGAATGGAGTAGTAGTTTGATAACTTCTCAGATAGAGTTGACTTACCAGCTCCAGAATATCCGATGATTGCGATTTTCATTTTCTACCTTTTTGTATTCAAGGACAAAAAAACAGCCTCTATGGACTGTTTCTTATTTAGCAAGTTTAGCTGAAAGACGAGCTTTATCGCGGCTTGCTTTGTTTTTATGAATCAAACCTTTAGTTTCTGCTTTGTCGATAGCTGAGCTAGCAGCACGGAAAAGTTCTTCAGAAGGGTTTGCTTCGAAAGCTTTGATAGCAGTACGCATAGCTGATTTTTGAGCTGAGTTTTTTTCGTTTTGTTTAACGTTCAATTCAGCGCGTTTGATAGCTGATTTAATGTTTGCCAATGTTCTTACCTCCATATTTACTAACTATACCATTATATATGAAAACTTAGGTTTTGACAAGGGAAAATTATTTTTTTAGGTAAATTTCATCGATTTCGTGGTTTTTAGTCTTGTGGAGAATAACCTCGGCACGATTCCTTGTCGGTTCGATATAGTTTTGTAAATTTATTAGATTAATGCTGGTCCAGATCTGATGAGCGAAGGCTTCGACCTCTCCAATCGGCATTTGCGTAAAGCGGTGGTAGTAGCTGTTGGGATCATTCTGGGCAAAGCTGAGAAGTTTCAAGAAACGATCCAGATACCAGCTTTCAATGTCTTCGACTGCTGCATCAACGTATATGGAGAAATCAAAGAAATCAGTGATGTAAAGGCGCTCATTTTGAGGGTTTTGAAAGACATTAATTCCCTCGACAATGACAAAGTCAGCAGCTTTGACACGTTGCTTTTCCCTAGGAACGATGTCATACACTTCATGAGAATAGACAGGAATATCGACATCTTGCCCATTCTTTAGGCAGTCAAGAAAATTCAACAAGGCTTCCATATCATAACTTTCAGGAAAACCTTTGCGATTTAAGATATCTTGGTCAATCAAGGTTTGATTGGGATAGAGAAAACCGTCAGTTGTCACCAATTCTACAGTAGCATCTGGGAGAGTACGTGATAGAAGAATCTGAAGTAAGCGACTAGTAGTCGATTTCCCCACAGCAACACTTCCAGAAACCCCAATGATAAAAGGTTGGGATTTGCTTTCACGTTGGAGGAAAATTCCTTTTGAAAATGCCAAATCATCCTTAGTGCGCTTGTAAATATGGATAAGATGGACAAGGGGAAGATAGACGTCCGTTACGTCCTGCAGACTAATCTGGTCATTGAAACTCTTGATGGAGTCCAGTTCTTCTTCCGTCAAGGGAGGAGTTGTTTTGCGATGCAATGATTGCCAAGTCTGGCGACTGATTTTCTCAAAATGTAAAAACTCGTTGGTCATAATGTTTCCTCGTTTGATACATTAGTATATCATATTTCGTAGTCAAAGAGAGAATGAAATTCGATATTTATCATTCTGATTCTTGAAAGTTGCTATAACAGTGCAAAATACAAAGATCATTTAATTATTATCATAACATATTTAGTTTGTTTGTTGAATTTCAGCTTTGTAAACGATTTAACATTTCACTAAAATATGGTAAAATAGTTTCATGAGTAAAATGTATTATGTAGAAAATCCTGACGCTGCTCACGACATTCATGAGTTGAGAGTGGAGCTGTTGGGACAAAAAATGACCTTTTTGACGGATGCGGGTGTTTTTAGCAAGAAAATGGTCGACTTTGGGAGTCAGCTTTTATTGAAGTGTCTAGAGGTTAACAAAGGAGAAACGGTCCTTGATGTAGGCTGTGGATATGGTCCCTTAGGGCTTTCTTTGGTCAAGGCTTATGGAGTTCAGGCAACCATGGTCGATATCAATAACCGTGCCTTGGACCTAGCGCGACAAAATGCTGAGAGAAACCAAGTTTCAGCGGCGATTTTCCAATCCAATATCTATGAACAAGTTGAAGGGAAGTTTGACCATATTATTTCCAATCCGCCTATTCGAGCGGGCAAACAAGTTGTTCATGAGATTATCGAAAAGAGCAGAGATTTCTTGAAAGACGGAGGAGACTTAACCGTTGTCATTCAGAAAAAGCAAGGAGCTCCAAGTGCTAAAAGTAAGATGGAAGACGTGTTTGGCAATTGTGAAATCGTAAAGAAAGATAAGGGATATTATATCCTTAGAAGTGTGAAAGAATGAGAGCAGTTGATTTAATCCAAAAGAAACGAGATGGTCAAGAACTGACTGCAACTGAAATCAAATGGCTGGTAGAAGGCTATGTGGCAGGAACTGTTCCAGACTACCAGATGTCTGCTTTTGCTATGGCTGTTTATTTTAAAGGAATGACGACACGAGAGATTTCTGACCTGACGATGAATATGGTCAAGACAGGTCAGGAGTTTGATTTGTCAGCTATTGATGGGGTTAAAGTGGATAAACATTCTACTGGTGGGGTTGGCGATAAGGTGACTTTGATTTTAGCGCCTTTAGTAGCCAGTTTTGGTGTTCCGGTCGCAAAAATGAGTGGCCGTGGACTAGGACACACTGGTGGGACCCTAGATAAGTTAGAAGCGATCAAGGGCTATCAAGTCGAGCGAAGTCAAGAAGATTTTATTCGTCAGGTGCAAGATATTGGAGTATCTGTCATTGGGCAGTCAGATCAGCTGGTTAAAGCAGACAAGCTTCTCTATGCCCTCCGTGATGTGACAGCAACTGTCGACACGATCCCATTGATTGCTAGTTCTGTTATGAGCAAGAAAATTGCTGCAGGAGCGGATGTCATTTTGCTAGACGTAACGGTCGGTGAGGGTGCCTTCATGAAGACTGTTGATGAGGCGCGCGAATTGGCTCAAACCATGGTGGAACTTGGTAAGGCTGTTGGTCGAAAGACGGTAGCAGTCATTACTGATATGAGCCAACCCTTGGGAAGAGCCATTGGCAATCGTCTCGAAATCCTTGAGGCAATCGAGATTCTCCGAGGAAAAGGCCGAGAAGATATTAGTCGCTTTATCTGCGAGCTAGCTCAGATTATGCTTGGCTTGGCTGATGTTGAGAAAACGATTGAGGAAATCCGCCAACATCTTGAGAATGGTCAAGCACTGGCTAAGTTTGAGGAGATGGTGCAAGCTCAAGGTGGAGATTTAGAAGATCTCTATCGTCCAGTCAAGGTTGCTCATGTGGTAGAAATTCCAGCTCAAGATACAGGTGTTATTTCAGCTCTTCCTGCAATGGAATTTGGGCTCTATGCCATGAGACTAGGAGCTGGTCGTGCAGTCAAGTCTGATGACTTGGACTATGAAACAGGGATTGTTTTTGAAAAGAAAGTTGGAGACTCCGTTCAAAAAGGAGAAATTGTTGCAAAAGTTTATACAAATGGAAAAATTTCTTCTGAACTAGTTACAGAATTTCAAAAATATGTTAAAATAAATGATGGAGTGCAAAGTTTACGAGAAATTATAGAAATTATCTCATAAAACTAGGGAGAATCCGAATATGAAGTTAAATAAATATATTGATCATACGCTTTTAAAGCAAGATGCAAGTCAAGAACAAATTGATCGTTTGCTATCTGAAGCGCGTGAGTATGACTTTGCCAGCGTTTGTGTCAATCCTACATGGGTTAAACATGCGAAAACAGGGTTTGAAGGCTCAGATGTAAAAGTTTGTACAGTAGTAGGTTTTCCTTTGGGAGCAACAACTTCAGCTGTGAAAGCTTTTGAAACAAAAGAAGCTGTCCAAAATGGTGCAGATGAGATTGATATGGTTATCAATGTCGGTGCCCTCAAATCTGGCAATCTTGATTTAGTTGAGTCAGACATCCGTGCCGTTGTAGAAGCAAGTGGCGACAAATTAGTTAAAGTCATTATTGAAGCTTGTTTGTTGACTGATGAAGAAAAGGTTGTGGCCTGCCAGTTGTCACAAAAAGCAGGAGCTGATTTTGTTAAAACATCTACTGGCTTCTCAACTGGAGGAGCAACTCTGCCAGATGTCAAATTAATGCGTCAAACAGTGGGACCTGATATGGGTGTTAAAGCTGCCGGTGGAGCTCGTTCTTACGCGGACGCTCTTGCCTTTGTGGAGGCAGGTGCTACTCGTATTGGAACATCCGCTGGTGTAGCAATCTTAAAAGGAGAATTGGCTGATGGCGACTACTGAGTTGATTGAACTAGCAATTGAAACCAGCAAGAAAGCCTATGTACCCTATTCTCACTTTCCTATTGGAGCTGTTTTAGTAGCCAAGGACGGTAGCGTATATACAGGTGTGAACATCGAGAATGCTAGTTATCCTTTGACTAACTGTGGGGAGCGTACAGCTATCTTCAAAGCAGTTTCGGAGGGGCAACGGGAATTTTCAGAGTTGATTGTCTACGGACAAACTGAGAAACCCATCTCGCCATGTGGTGCTTGTCGCCAGGTCATGGTTGAGTTTTTTGAACAAGATCTAAAAGTGACTCTAGTCGCCAAAGATAAAACGACGGTCGAGATGACGGTCGGGGAGTTACTTCCATACTCATTTACAGACTTAAACTAGTCTGGGCCACTCTCTGAGTGACGCGGTCCTTGTGGCCAATCAATCCATACTTGCAACATCGTTGCACATCTTATTTAGGAGGTTCAGTAATGAACAAGAAACAATGGCTAGGCCTTGGTCTAGTTGCAGTAGCAGCAGTTGGACTTGCTGCATGTGGTAACCGCTCTTCTCGTAACGCAGCTTCATCTTCATCAGAAATGAAGACCAAAGCAGCAATCGTAACTGATACTGGTGGTGTTGATGATAAATCATTCAACCAATCAGCTTGGGAAGGTTTGCAAGACTGGGGTAAAGAACACAATCTTTCAAAAGATAATGGATATACTTATTATCAATCTAACAGTGAAGCTGACTACGCTAACCACTTGCAACAAGCGGCTGGAAGTTACAACCTGATCTTCGGTGTTGGTTTTGCACTTCACAATGCAGTTGAAGAAGCGGCAAAAGAGCACACAGACTTGAACTATGTCTTGATTGATGATGTCATCAAAGATCAAAAGAACGTTGCAAGTGTTACTTTCGCGGATAACGAAGCAGCTTACCTTGCAGGTGTTGCAGCCGCTAAAACAACTAAGACAAAACAAATCGGTTTTGTAGGTGGTATGGAATCTGAAGTTATCTCACGTTTTGAAGCTGGTTTCAAAGCAGGTGTTGCTTCAGTAGATTCTTCTATCAAGGTTCAAGTAGACTACGCTGGTTCATTTGGTGACGCAGCTAAAGGTAAAACAATCGCTGCCGCTCAGTATGCTGCAGGTGCTGACGTTGTATACCAAGTAGCAGGTGGTACTGGAGCAGGTGTCTTCTCTGAAGCGAAATCACTCAACGAAAGCCGTCCTGAAAATGAAAAAGTTTGGGTTATCGGTGTTGACCGTGACCAAGTGGAAGAAGGTAAATACACTTCTAAAGATGGTAAGGAATCAAACTTTGTTCTTGCTTCAACTTTGAAACAAGTTGGTACAACTGTAAAAGATATTGCTAACAAAACTGAAAAAGGCGAATTCCCTGGTGGACAAGTTATTGTCTACTCATTGAAAGATAAAGGGGTTGACTTGGCAGTAACAAATCTTTCTGAAGAAGGTAAAAAAGCTGTTGAGGACGCAAAAGCTAAGATCCTTGACGGAAGTATTAAAGTTCCTGAAAAATAATGGATAAAAGTCATTTCTTAGGAAGCGGCCATCGGTCGCTTCTTTAAGAATTGAGGCAATTTTTGTCTCAATAGAGCTTGTTAATGTGATTAGCAGGTTTTATTGAAATAAAATAAACCTCTGAAAGGAAGAGCATATGGCACACGAAAATGTCATTGAGATGCGGGATATTACCAAGGTGTTTGGTGAATTTGTAGCAAACGACAAGATCAATTTGCAACTGCGAAAAGGTGAAATCCATGCACTTTTAGGAGAAAACGGAGCTGGGAAATCTACTCTGATGAACATGCTAGCGGGACTTCTTGAACCAACTAGTGGTGAGATTGTGGTGAATGGTCAAGTTGTAAAACTAGACTCGCCTTCTAAAGCTGCTGGTCTTGGAATTGGGATGGTTCACCAACATTTCATGTTGGTTGAAGCTTTTACAGTAGCTGAGAATATCATTTTGGGGAGTGAAATCACTAAAAATGGTATGCTAGATATAGGCGAAGCTACTAGAGAAATCAAGGCTCTTTCTGAACGTTATGGTTTGGCAGTGGATCCTGCTGCTAAGGTGGCGGATATTTCCGTTGGTGCCCAACAACGTGTAGAAATCTTGAAAACACTTTACCGTGGTGCTGATATCCTTATCTTTGATGAACCTACAGCTGTATTGACTCCTTCAGAGATTGACGAGTTGATGGCAATCATGAAAAACCTTGTCAAGGAAGGCAAATCCATCATCCTAATCACCCACAAATTGGATGAAATCCGTGCAGTGTCTGACCGTGTCACGGTTATCCGTCGTGGTAAATCAATCCAGACGGTTGAGATTGCTGGAGCTACCAATGCCGATTTGGCAGAAATGATGGTAGGGCGCTCTGTCTCCTTCAAAACGGAGAAACAGGCACCACAACCAAAAGAAGTGGTCTTGTCTATCAAGGACTTGGTTGTTAATGAAAACCGTGGTGTTCCAGCTGTGAAGAATCTTTCTTTGGATGTTCGTGCTGGTGAGATTGTTGGGATTGCGGGTATCGACGGAAATGGCCAGTCAGAACTCATTCAAGCTATCACGGGTCTTCGTAAAGTTGAGTCTGGTAGTATTGAATTAAAAGGCAAATCAATCGTGGGAATGCACCCACGACAAATTACGGAACTCAGTGTAGGGCATGTTCCTGAAGACCGTCACCGTGATGGATTGATTTTGGAGATGATGATTTCAGAAAATATCGCTCTTCAAACCTACTATAAAGAACCACTCAGTAAGAATGGTATTTTGAACTATGCGAATATCACTTCACATGCAAAGCAATTAATGGAAGAATTTGACGTCCGTGCGGCAAGCGAATTTGTTCCAGCAGCAGCTCTTTCAGGAGGAAATCAACAAAAAGCGATTATTGCTCGTGAGATTGATCGTGATCCTGAACTCCTTATCGTCAGCCAGCCAACTCGTGGTTTGGACGTTGGTGCCATTGAGTACATTCACAAACGCTTGATTGAGGAACGTGATAATGGCAAGGCTGTTCTCGTTGTCAGTTTTGAATTGGATGAGATTTTAAATGTCTCAGACCGAATTGCTGTTATTCATGATGGTAAGATTCAAGGTATTGTATCGCCAGAAACGACTAACAAACAAGAACTTGGTGTCTTGATGGCAGGTGGAAACTTGGGAAAGGAGAAGAGTGATGTCTAAAAAATTACAACAAATTTCGGTTCCCTTGATTTCCGTATTCTTAGGAATTTTGCTCGGAGCCATTGTCATGTGGATCTTCGGATATGATGCTATCTGGGGTTATGAGGAGTTGTTCTATACAGCTTTTGGTAGCCTCCGTGGAATTGGAGAAATTTTCCGTGCCATGGGACCTCTAGTCTTGATTGGTCTTGGTTTTGCCGTTGCTAGTCGGGCAGGTTTCTTTAACGTTGGTTTGCCAGGTCAAGCTCTAGCAGGATGGATTCTCAGCGGTTGGTTTGCCTTGTCGCATCCAGACATGCCACGTCCAATGTTGATTTTAGCGACTGTAGTGATTGCTCTGATCGCAGGTGGAATTGTTGGTGCGATTCCAGGTATTCTCAGAGCTTATCTCGGTACGTCAGAGGTTATCGTAACCATTATGATGAACTACATTGTATTGTATGTAGGGAACGCCTTTATTCATTCTTTCCCGAAAGACTTTATGCAAAGTACAGACTCAACGATTCGTGTGAGTGCCAATGCTAGTTACCAGACACCATGGTTATCTGAGTTGACTGGTAATTCTCGTATGAATATCGGTATCTTCTTTGCTATCATTGCTGTTGGGGTGATTTGGTTCTTGCTCAAGAAAACGACTCTCGGTTTTGAAATCCGTGCAGTTGGGCTCAATCCCCATGCCTCAGAGTACGCTGGTATTTCAGCGAAACGTACAATCATTCTATCAATGATTATCTCTGGTGCTTTGGCTGGTCTTGGTGGAGCGGTCGAAGGTCTTGGAACTTTCCAAAACGTTTACGTTCAAGGTTCATCATTAGCTATCGGATTTAACGGGATGGCGGTTAGTTTGCTTGCTGGAAATTCACCAATTGGAATTCTTTTTGCAGCATTCTTATTTGGTGTTTTGCAAGTAGGAGCACCGGGTATGAATGCTGCGCAAGTTCCGTCTGAGCTTGTTAGCATTGTAACAGCGTCTATTATCTTCTTTGTCAGCGTTCACTACATTATCGAACGCTTTGTCAAACCTAAAAAACAAGTTAAAGGAGGTAAGTAAGGATGTCTATTACAACATTACTCACCCTCTTGGTCTCTTCTATGCTGATTTACTCAGCACCACTTATTTTTACGAGTATCGGAGGAGTTTTCTCTGAACGTGGTGGTGTCGTTAACGTCGGTCTTGAAGGAATTATGGTTATGGGAGCCTTTTCTGGGGTTGTCTTTAACCTTGAGTTTGCAGAACAACTTGGAGCAGCGACACCTTGGATTTCCTTGTTAGTTGCTGGTATCGTGGGAGCTATTTTCTCCCTCATCCATGCCGTCGCTACAGTTCATTTCCGTGCGGACCATGTTGTCAGTGGTACAGTATTGAACTTGATGGCTCCTGCCTTAGCAGTTTTCTTGGTTAAAGTTCTTTATAACAAAGGGCAAACGGATAATTTAAGCCAAACTTTTGGACGTTTTGATTTCCCAGTTTTGGCTGATATCCCTGTGATTGGAGATATTTTCTTCAAGTCTACCAGTCTACTAGGTTATATCGCTATTGCCTTCTCTTTCCTTGCTTGGTTTATTCTCTTTAAGACACGTTTTGGTCTTCGTCTTCGCTCTGTCGGTGAACACCCTCAAGCAGCAGATACCCTGGGGATCAATGTTTACAAGATGAGATATTTGGGGGTGATTATTTCTGGTTTGCTCGGCGGAATTGGTGGAGCCATCTACGCCCAATCGATCTCAGTCAACTTCTCAGTGACAACCATTGTAGGGCCTGGATTTATCGCTCTTGCCGCTATGATTTTTGGTAAATGGAATCCAATCGGTGCTATGCTTTCAAGTCTCTTCTTTGGGCTCTCACAAAGTTTAGCAGTTATTGGATCACAACTTCCTTTCTTGCAAGGAGTACCTGCGGTCTACCTACAAATTGCGCCTTATGTCTTGACCATCCTTGTCTTGGCAGCCTTCTTTGGAAAAGCAGTTGCGCCTAAGGCAGACGGTATCAACTATATCAAATCAAAATAAGCATACAAAAAAAGCGCCAGTTTCAAACTGGCGTTTTATTTTTTAGGATTTTGATGAGTTAGGTTTAATCCCCAAGGGACGAGATTTTCAGTTTTATTTTTGATGCGTGTGATATTATCCTTGTGACGAATGATAATCAAGCTAGCGAGTGCTAGGATAATCAAAATGAAGAGAGGGTCATAGCTGTTCAGGATAAATCCAAATAGTGGAAATAGGAGAACTCCGATAACGGCTGCAATAGAAGCAGTAACGCTAGACAGTGAAATCATACTACCTAGATAGAGGCTTACAAAGAATACGATTGCTAGATAGAGACAGAAAATAGGCGCAAATCCAAAAACCACTCCAGCACTTGTTGCGACAGCCTTGCCTCCTTTAAATCCTGCAAAGATAGGAAAGGTATGTCCAATCACAGCCAAAAGTCCAAAGACAAGAGGTGATACACCTTGTAGGTGGAAAAGAATAGGAAGGAGAGTGGCCAAGGTCCCTTTAAAGAAGTCAATCACAAAGGTTGCCATACCTGCTTTCTTACCCAAAATACGGAAAGTATTGGTCGTACCAGTATTTCCAGAACCGTGTTCGCGCAGATTTGTTTGAAAGAAAACTTGTCCAATCCAAAGACCAGACGGAATCGAACCTAGTAGATAAGCTAAAATTAATAATACAAATGTCATCATGTACCTATTATACCATGAAATGGTATAGAAAGTCAGAGAATATCCTGTGAAATTGTGACGGCTGAAAGGGAAAAACTTTGCAAAATCGCTAGAAAACCTGTAAAATAGAAAAGATGAACAAATAGGAGGTTCCTTGTGTCAAAAAAGGAAATCAATATTAATAACTACAATGATGATGCCATTCAGGTGCTAGAAGGGTTGGATGCGGTCCGTAAACGTCCGGGGATGTATATTGGATCGACTGACGGTGCTGGTCTCCACCATCTAGTTTGGGAAATAGTGGACAATGCAGTTGATGAGGCCTTGTCTGGCTTTGGTGACCGCATTGATGTGACCATCAATAAAGACGGCAGTCTAACCGTTCAAGACCATGGTCGAGGGATGCCGACTGGTATGCATGCCATGGGAATTCCAACTGTTGAAGTTATCTTTACCATTCTCCACGCTGGAGGGAAATTCGGTCAAGGGGGTTATAAGACATCTGGTGGTCTCCACGGGGTGGGATCTTCAGTCGTTAATGCCCTTTCTAGTTGGCTAGAAGTTGAAATTACTCGTGACGGTACAGTCTACAAGCAACGTTTTGAAAATGGTGGGAAACCCGTCACAACCTTGAAAAAAATTGGTACAGCACCCAAGTCTAAGACAGGCACCAAAGTTACCTTCATGCCTGACGCGACGATCTTTTCTACGACTGACTTCAAGTACAATACCATTTCAGAACGACTCAATGAGTCAGCCTTTCTCTTAAAAAATGTTACCTTGTCTTTGACAGATAAGCGAACAGATGAAGCAATCGAATTCCATTATGAGAACGGGGTACAGGACTTTGTTTCTTACCTCAATGAAGACAAGGAGACCTTGACACCAGTCTTGTACTTTGAAGGGGAAGACAATGGTTTCCAAGTGGAAGTTGCCCTCCAGTACAATGATGGATTTTCAGATAACATTCTATCCTTTGTCAATAACGTTCGTACTAAAGATGGTGGAACGCATGAGACAGGACTCAAGTCAGCCATTACTAAGGTCATGAACGACTACGCTCGTAAGACGGGACTTCTCAAGGAAAAAGATAAAAATCTTGAAGGGTCAGACTACCGCGAGGGACTAGCAGCCGTTCTTTCTATTCTCGTTCCTGAAGAACACCTCCAGTTTGAAGGACAGACTAAGGATAAACTTGGAAGTCCGCTAGCTCGTCCAGTTGTGGATGGGATTGTGGCTGATAAGTTGACCTTCTTCCTAATGGAAAATGGTGAATTGGCTTCCAATCTTATTCGCAAAGCTATCAAGGCTCGTGATGCCCGTGAAGCAGCACGTAAAGCGCGTGATGAGAGCCGAAATGGTAAGAAAAACAAGAAAGACAAGGGATTGTTGTCTGGTAAATTGACTCCAGCCCAGTCTAAGAATCCAGCAAAGAACGAGCTCTACCTAGTCGAAGGTGACTCTGCCGGTGGTTCTGCCAAGCAAGGCCGTGACCGTAAGTTCCAGGCTATCTTGCCCCTTCGAGGTAAGGTTATCAATACAGCCAAGGCCAAGATGGCGGATATCCTTAAAAATGAGGAAATCAACACCATGATTTATACCATCGGTGCGGGTGTGGGAGCAGATTTTTCTATTGAAGATGCTAACTATGACAAGATCATTATCATGACTGATGCGGACACCGATGGTGCCCATATTCAAACTCTTCTTTTAACATTCTTCTACCGTTATATGCGTCCGCTAGTTGAGGCAGGACATGTCTATATCGCCCTTCCGCCTCTTTACAAGATGTCTAAAGGTAAAGGTAAGAAAGAAGAAGTGGCCTATGCTTGGACGGACGGTGAGCTAGAAGAACTCCGCAAGCAGTTCGGTAAAGGTGCTACCCTCCAACGCTACAAAGGTCTTGGTGAGATGAATGCGGACCAGCTCTGGGAAACAACCATGAATCCAGAAACTCGCACCCTCATCCGTGTCACTATCGAAGATTTAGCACGCGCTGAACGCCGCGTCAATGTCCTCATGGGCGATAAGGTCGAACCACGCCGTAAATGGATTGAGGACAATGTTAAGTTTACATTGGAAGAGAGTGGGGAGATGGTGTTTTGAGGGGGCTAATGATGGACAATGAAGTAGATTTAACTAAATTGAAGATTACAGATTTATCTATTGATTGGCAATACAGAAGAAAGAAAATTATTGATAAATTTAAAGTTTGGATAGTAATTTTTTTTGTTATTCTTGCTATTATTGCTATTCTTTTCCATAAACAAGCTTCAACTAATTCAAAAGATGGCATTTATCTTTTAGGGGGTTTTATTATTATATGTTTTTGGATGTACTTTATTTTGATGTGCTTAATTTTTAAGTTTTTGATGCGTAAAAATTATGCCTTTCTTCTTATTGTTGGTCCATTTATAATATCAGTTTTAACTGTTTCAGTTATTTTTTACCTTTCTAAGGTGGTTCAACTAAATTTAATTTATTCGAATGTTCTTAGTATCATTTTTATTATTTTATTTAACGTTTTGAATTTTAGATTTTTCTTAAATAAAAATATGCCAAAAGCTTATAGTAGTATCGTTTTTACTAATAATACGCAATTGCTGAATATTTTTTCTGTAATACTTTTATTTATTGGTGGTAGTGAATTACTTAGAATTGATATTTCTTGTTTAATAAAAAATCAAAAACTTTGGCAAATTTTACCATTATATTTTATAGTATGTGGCACAATTTCGTTTATTATAGAGAATATCATTATTGACTATCAATTCAGTAAATCAGAAAAGTTTGCTCAAGAAATTTTTCAAGAGCAGCTTCTTAAAAATGAAGATGATATTGATTACAATAGGCTAGTAGAATGTTATTATTATGGTGGTGAGAAATATAAAGAGAAGTTGCTGAGTACGGAAAAGTTTTTAAGACTTATAAAAAAACGTGAAAGTATATAATTCGAAGGGATAGAAATAATAAATACAGCTACAAATCAGGATTTAATCCTCACAATAATTAATTCCCAAAAAGAAATCACTTCCCCCCAGCCCTAAAATAATAATTCTCTCTCACCAGATTTTCGGACAAGCTCTCCAGAGCGTGAATGAGTCTGTCCGATCTTCGGACAAGACCTTTCTTGGCAAATTCTGTTTGTCCGAAAATCGGACGAGTGTTTTTGGAGTAAAAGACGAACGTTTGTTTTTCGGACGAGCTCTTGCAAGAGTAAAAAACTTTTTCCGAGAATCGGACGAAGTAAAAAGTACATTAAATTAAAAAATAAACAAAAAATTAGGAGATTTTAAAAATGAAAAAAATTTATGGAACTACTAGTTTAGATGTTAAATCATTAGAAAACAACGAATTCTTCCAACTTCTATCTGAGAGCAAGGACGAGTTTGGAATTTTTACAAAAGCCAATAAGTCTGAGCAGGTTTATGTAACGAAACTAGGGGATATGGAGAAACTTCTTGAGACCTTGCAATCTGGTTTGCACCGTTCCAAATCTAGTCAAACGGTGGCTAGTCTGGAAGCGTCTGACCGTGAGCGTGATGATGCGCTTTCTACCTTGACTGGTTTGGTCAAGGCCTTCTCTCGTGTGAAAGAGGCAGGTAGCAAGGAAGCTTACGAAAAACTCAGCAAACTTTTCAAAAATTATGCTGGGCTAACGAGTATGAGCTACGAGAAAGAGACAGAAGCTATTAACCATTTGCTTAAGGAGCTAAAAGATAATGACTACCAAACTGCCCTTTCAATCCTGCATTTGACAACTCATGTAGAAACCTTGACAAAGGCGCAGGCTCAGTTTGAAAAAGCCTATAAGGAGCGCTTGGCTGAGCAAAAAGGCAAGGCACCTAGTCAAAACAAGGAAGTCCGTGCGAAACTGCAAGAAATCTATGACTTCCTTGTGGACTTTACTGCAATCAACGCCTATGCTTATCCAGATAAAAAGCAGTATGCTGATCTCCGTGATCATCTCAACGCTATCCGTAGTCGCTATAAAAAATTAACACCAAAGAAAAGCAAGCAAGAAGCAGATAACTAATATCCGATAAAACGAGAAGGTATTGATATGAGAACAGAGACAGAAATGCTCAATGTAATTTTACAGACTGCCATAACTTTACAAGTCGAGGCTGTCGCTATGTCTGGTTCACGAACTGATACAAGAGCGCCAAAAGATGAGTTTCAAGACTATGATGTAGTCTATGTCGTGGACGACTTAGATAATCTAACGAGTGACCTTGCTTGGTTGGACCCCTTTGGCAACCGTTTGATTGAGCAGCATAATATCCTAGTAAACCGTCGTCTTTATCTTATGCTCTTTGAAGATGGCAATCGGATAGATTTGACCCTCTGCCCCAAAGACCACATTCAAGAGTGGGTGGATAGTGAAGCTGATTATACAGTTTTGAAAGATGAGAAAGGCTTGTTTGACTCCTATACGACAAGTCCAGAGCGTTACTGGACAAGTCCAGCTAGTTAGACAGATTTTGAAAAAGCCTGCAATGAATTTTGGTGGGTTTCTGCCTATGTAGTGAAGGGCATTTGTCGGAATCAGCTCATCTACGCGATCGACCATCTCTACGGTATTTGTCAGCAAGAACTCTTGAAGGTCTTGGCTTGGCAGGTCGCAAGTGACAGGGGAACAGTCGACGTCGGCAAGAACCACAAGTATCTTTTCCATTATTTACCCGCAGAGAAAGAAAAGGAATTCTCAAATCTGCTTGATTTTTCAAGTAGTAACAAAATCACTCAGTCTTTGTTTGCTACGATGCAACTTTTCCACAGAGAAGCTCAGGCTTTCTCTCTCAAGACTGGTTTTCCTTATGATAAAGAAACTGCAGAAAAAATGATTCAGTACGCTAAAGAGAGACTTAGACTCTAAATTTCGCTATGCAACTTTAGGTTCGCTGGTCTCATACACTATTTCAGCTAGCCATTACAAAAGAGAAAGGCAATCAGTCATGAAGCATAACAAACAGTCCATTACACTTCGTGAAGCACGCGAAAATGATAAAGAAATTTTTGTCGAACTGACATCTGCTCTAAGCCGATTCAACAGGCAACACCATGATGAAAAATCAACACACGATGATTATTCGCAGGTTCTTGAAGCTATTAAAAGCCAGGCACTAAAAACATTTGAAAATAGAGATGATGGACGAACACACATTATTTTAGCTGAATATCATCAAGATATTGTAGGTTATGGCTTGGCAAGGGTATATGATGAAGACGCAACTGCAGATAATGGAACAGGTCAAATAGGACTGATTGATGAACTGTTTGTCAGCGCCTCTGTTAGAGGGAAAGGAATTGGGCATATGTTGTTGGACGACTGTATGGAGTGGCTGAAGAGAACTAATATCCAGCGTGTTAAACTTCATGCTTACTCGTGGAATGATAGTGCAAAGTGCATTTATGAGCGCAAGGGATTTAAAGCCTACGCTATTTCCTATGAAAAATGGCTAGAAGAATAGATAACAGTTAGTTATGAGAAACTAAAATCCCTAGACCTTTCATCTTTTCTCTATTTAAAACCTACTCTACATTCTTTGAAAGGAGTTGAACACGCCCTAAATACTGTGTGAAAACTCCGTATTACTCACTGAAGCAATAAATTTTTAACACATTAAACTACAGAAAGGGTCGTTTAGTTATTTCTAGTAACTGAACACGGGACTAATTTCTTAGGAAAAAAGATAAATCGCCTTAGGTTCATCGAACCTTGCATCCATTTCCTATTTTTCTACAGAAATTTTCGGCAAGCCGAATCGTCCCTTTGTATCTTATGTCTAACATTCAAAACATGTCCCTTGAGGACATCATGGGAGAGCGCTTTGGTCGCTACTCCAAATACATTATTCAAGACCGGGCTTTGCCAGATATTCGTGATGGATTAAAGCCGGTTCAACGTCGCATTCTTTATTCGATGAATAAAGATGGCAATACCTTTGACAAGAGCTACCGTAAGTCGGCCAAGTCTGTCGGGAATATCATGGGGAATTTCCACCCACACGGTGATAGTTCTATCTATGATGCCATGGTTCGTATGTCACAGGACTGGAAGAACCGTGAGATTCTAGTTGAAATGCACGGTAATAACGGTTCTATGGACGGGGATCCACCTGCCGCAATGCGTTATACTGAGGCGCGTTTGTCTGAGATTGCTGGTTACCTTCTTCAAGATATCGAGAAAAAGACAGTTCCTTTTGCTTGGAACTTTGACGATACCGAGAAAGAACCAACTGTTCTGCCAGCAGCATTTCCAAACCTCTTGGTCAATGGTTCGACGGGAATCTCGGCTGGATATGCCACAGACATTCCACCGCATAATTTAGCTGAGGTCATTGATGCGACGGTTTACATGATTGACCACCCAACAGCCAAGGTGGACAAACTCATGGAATTCTTGCCTGGGCCAGACTTCCCTACAGGAGCTATCATCCAAGGGCGTGACGAAATAAAGAAGGCTTATGAAACTGGGAAGGGGCGCGTGGTTGTTCGTTCTAAGACGGAGATTGAAAAGCTAAAAGGTGGTAAGGAGCAAATCGTTATCACTGAGATTCCTTATGAAATCAATAAGGCTAATCTAGTCAAGAAAATCGATGATGTCCGTGTCAATAATAAGGTAGCTGGTATTGCTGAGGTTCGTGATGAGTCTGACCGTGACGGTCTTCGTATCGCTATCGAACTCAAGAAAGACGCTAATACGGAGCTCGTACTCAACTATCTCTTCAAATACACCGACCTACAAATCAACTACAACTTTAACATGGTGGCGATTGACAATTTCACGCCTCGTCAGGTCGGAATTGTCCCAATTTTGTCTAGCTACATCGCCCACCGTCGTGAAGTGATTTTGGCACGTTCCCGTTTTGACAAGGAAAAGGCTGAAAAACGCCTCCATATCGTTGAAGGTTTGATTCGCGTCATCTCTATCTTGGACGAAGTCATTGCTCTTATCCGTGCTTCTGAGAACAAGGCTGACGCTAAAGAAAACCTCAAGGTTAGCTATGAGTTTACAGAAGAGCAGGCTGAAGCCATCGTGACCTTACAACTTTACCGTTTGACCAATACAGACGTGGTTGTCTTGCAGGAAGAAGAAGCAGAATTGCGTGAAAAGATTGCCATGCTTGCGGCTATCATCGGTGATGAACGTACCATGTACAATCTCATGAAGAAAGAACTCCGTGAGGTCAAAAAGAAATTTGCGACACCACGTTTGAGTGCTTTGGAAGATACTGCGAAAGCAATCGAGATTGATACAGCTAGTTTGATTGCCGAGGAAGATACCTATGTCAGCGTGACTAAGGCAGGTTATATCAAGCGTACCAGTCCACGTTCCTTTGCGGCATCCACTCTGGAAGAAATTGGCAAGCGTGATGATGATCGTTTGATCTTTGTGCAAACTGCCAAGACAACCCAGCACCTCTTGATGTTCACAACTCTTGGGAATGTAATTTATCGACCAATCCATGAATTGTCAGACATTCGCTGGAAGGACATCGGAGAGCACTTGAGCCAAACGATTACAAACTTTGAAACTAACGAAGAAATCCTTTATGCAGAAGTCGTGGATCAGTTTGATGATGCGACAACTTATTTTGCAGCGACTCGTCTTGGTCAAATCAAACGTGTAGAACGCAAAGAATTCTCTCCATGGCGGACCTACAAGTCGAAGTCTGTCAAGTATGCTAAACTCAAAGACGAGACAGATCAGATTGTAGCAGTGGCTCCGATTAAACTAGATGATGTTCTTTTGATTAGTCAAAACGGTTATGCTCTTCGTTTCAATATCGAAGAGATTCCGGTTGTCGGAGCCAAGGCGGCAGGGGTCAAGGCTATGAACTTGAAAGCAGATGATGCGCTTCAAGCTGCCTTTATCTGTAACACCTCATCCTTCTACCTCTTGACCCAACGTGGTAGCTTGAAACGTGTTTCTATTGAGGAAATTCCAGCAACCAGCCGTGCCAAACGAGGCCTACAAGTCTTGCGTGAGTTGAAAAACAAACCGCACCGTGTCTTCTTAGCAGGAGCAGTTGCAGAGCAAGGTTTCGTTGGTGATCTCTTCAGTACAGAAGTAGAAGAAAACGACCAAACGTTACTTGTCCAATCTAACAAGGGAACAATCTATGAAAGCCGATTGCAAGACCTCAACTTGTCAGAACGTACTAGCAATGGAAGCTTTATATCAGACACCATTTCAGATGAAGAAGTTTTCGATGCTTACCTAAAAGAAGTCTTTAAAGATGATAAAGTGAGTTCATAAAAAAATCAGTCCAGAGGGCTGATTTCTTTATGTTGAAAAAATTTTCAGAAAATTACAAATAATACTTGAAATTTTACTAGAAAAGTGTAGAATAGAACACATAGTTTGAATAGTATAAAGGAGAAACACATGACAGTTGCAATTAATTGGGAAAATCTGGGTTTTGCTTATATGAAATTACCTTATCGTTATATCGCTCACTACAAAAATGGTCAATGGGATCAAGGAGAATTGACAGAGGATGCAACCTTGCATATTTCAGAGTCTTCTCCAAGTCTCCACTATGGACAGCAAGCATTTGAGGGATTGAAAGCTTATCGTACCAAGGACGGCAGTGTTCAATTGTTCCGTCCTGACGAAAATGCTAAGCGTTTGCAACGTACTTGTGACCGTCTTTTGATGCCACAAGTTCCAACAGAAATGTTTGTAGAAGCTTGTAAAGCAGTTGTGCGTGCAAATGAAGAATACGTCCCACCATATGGAACAGGTGGAACCCTTTATCTTCGTCCACTTTTGATTGGTGTTGGGGATATTATTGGGGTTAAACCAGCAGACGAGTATATTTTCACCATCTTTGCTATGCCAGTTGGTAACTATTTTAAAGGTGGTTTAGTCCCAACCAACTTCTTGATTCAGGATGAATACGACCGTGCAGCTCCGAATGGTACAGGTGCGGCCAAGGTAGGTGGAAACTATGCTGCTAGTCTCCTCCCAGGTAAAATGGCCAAGTCACGCCAATTTTCAGATGTTATCTACTTAGACCCATCTACACATACAAAGATTGAAGAAGTCGGTTCAGCTAACTTCTTTGGAATTACAGCTGACAATGAATTTGTAACACCATTGAGTCCATCTATCTTGCCATCTATTACCAAGTACTCTTTGCTTTACTTGGCAGAACACCGCTTGGGCTTGATACCGGTTGAAGGTGATGTTCCGATTGACAATCTGGATTGTTTTGTAGAGGCAGGTGCTTGTGGAACAGCAGCAGTTATTTCCCCAATTGGCGGGGTTCAACATGGCGATGATTTCCATGTTTTTTATAGTGAAACAGAAGTAGGTCCTGTAACACGGAAACTCTATGACGAATTAACTGGTATCCAATTTGGTGATGTTGAAGCACCAGAGGGATGGATTGTCAAAGTGGACTAAATGACACAAAGTAAAGAGAAACTCCATAGCAGTTGTAATAGCTGAAATGGAGTTTTTTCTTGCTAGTTTGAGCATTTTCTTGTACAATAGAAAAAGTGAAAAGAGGTAAAGTATGAGTAAAAAAGATAAGAAAATTGAAATCCAATTAACCGATGCAAAAGTGACTGTTGGCAAAGACAGCTATGAAGGATACGTTTTGACGATCGGGAAAAAGGTCATTGGGGAAATTGCCGAATTAGATAACCAATTTGCCATCATAAAGAATGGAAATGTCGATAGTTTTTATAAAAAACTTGAAAAAGCTGTGGAAATTTTGATTGAAAACTATAATTTGACAAAATAATACTTGTTTTATTGAAAATTTCATGATATAATAGTTCTCGTTAAACATTGGAGAGATAGCGAAGAGGCTAAACGCGGCGGACTGTAAATCCGCTCCTTCGGGTTCGGGGGTTCGAATCCCTCTCTCTCCATTTATCAATGGGGTATAGCCAAGCGGTAAGGCAAGGGACTTTGACTCCCTCATGCGTTGGTTCGAATCCAGCTACCCCAGTTCTTAGGTAATAAATTCAAGATAAAAAGAAAATATCTTAGGGTATTTTATTTTTATAATTGAAAGACGTGAACGATATGAACATGTCTTTGCGGGTGCTTAGGAAAAAAATTATAAGTATGTCAAGTTTGGAAAAACTTGATTGTTGGAGGATTTTTTAGATGAACGAATTTGAAGATTTGCTAAATAGCGTTAGCCAAGTTGAGCCTGGTGATGTTGTTAGTGCTGAAGTATTGACAGTTGATGCGACTCAAGCTAACGTTGCAATCTCTGGGACTGGTGTTGAAGGTGTCTTGACTCTTCGCGAATTGACAAACGATCGCGATGCAGATATCAATGACTTTGTGAAAGTAGGAGAAGTATTGGATGTTCTTGTACTTCGTCAAGTAGTTGGTAAAGATACTGATACAGTTACATACCTTGTATCTAAAAAACGCCTTGAAGCTCGCAAAGCATGGGACAAACTTGTAGGACGCGAAGAAGAAGTTGTTACTGTTAAAGGAACTCGTGCCGTTAAAGGTGGACTTTCAGTAGAATTTGAAGGTGTTCGTGGATTCATCCCAGCTTCAATGTTGGATACTCGTTTCGTACGTAACACTGAGCGTTTCGTAGGTCAAGAGTTTGATGCTAAAATCAAGGAAGTTGATCCTAAAGAAAACCGTTTCATCCTTTCACGTCGTGAAGTTGTTGAAGCAGCTACTGCAGCAGCTCGTGCTGAAGTATTCGGTAAATTGGCTGTTGGTGATGTCGTAACTGGTAAAGTTGCTCGTATCACAAGCTTCGGTGCTTTCATCGACCTTGGTGGTGTTGACGGATTGGTTCACTTGACTGAGTTGTCACACGAACGTAACGTTTCACCTAAATCAGTTGTAACTGTTGGTGAAGAAATCGAAGTGAAGATCCTTGATCTTAACGAAGAAGAAGGACGCGTATCACTTTCACTTAAAGCAACAACACCTGGACCATGGGATGGCGTTGAGCAAAAATTGGCTAAAGGTGATGTAGTAGAAGGAACAGTTAAACGTTTGACTGATTTCGGTGCATTTGTTGAAGTGTTGCCAGGTATCGATGGACTTGTTCACGTATCTCAAATTTCACACAAACGTATCGAAAATCCAAAAGAAGCTCTTACTGTTGGTCAAGAAGTTACTGTTAAAGTCCTTGATGTTAACGCTGATGCAGAACGCGTATCACTTTCTATCAAAGCTCTTGAAGAACGTCCAGCTCAAGAAGAAGGACAAAAAGAAGAAAAACGTGCTGCTCGTCCACGTCGTCCAAAACGTCAAGAAAAACGTGATTTCGAACTTCCAGAAACACAAACAGGATTCTCAATGGCTGACTTGTTCGGTGATATCGAACTTTAATCAAATTGATAATCACAAAATCCTTTGTTTAAAACAAGGGATTTTTCTTTTGTCTCTTTCCCATTTTTGATATAATAGTTCTATGTTAGATTCAGAAAAACAATCACAATATCAATTGTTAAATGAGGAACTCTCTTATTTACTTGAAGGTGAGAGCAATATTCTTGCCAATCTTTCGAATGCTAGTGCCCTCCTAAAATCTCGCTTTCCCAATACTGTATTTGCAGGTTTTTATCTGTTTGATGGTAGCGAGTTGGTTTTAGGACCTTTTCAGGGTGGTGTTTCTTGTATTCGCATTCCGCTTGGGAAGGGCGTGTGTGGGGAAGCTGCTGAATTTCAAGAGACTGTTTTAGTTGGCGATGTGAGTACCTATCCAAACTACATTTCTTGTGATAGTATGGCCAAGAGTGAAATCGTAGTTCCCATGCTCAAGAATGGTCGATTGCTGGGTGTCTTAGACCTAGATTCTTCACTTATTGATGATTACAATGCCATTGACCGTGATTACTTGGAACAATTTGTCGCTATTTTGCTTGAGAAGACAGAATGGGACTTTACGATGTTTGAGGAGAAAGCCTAATGTATCAAGCACTTTATCGAAAATATAGAAGCCAAACTTTTTCACAACTGGTAGGTCAAGAGGTTGTGGCTAAAACCCTAAAACAAGCGGTCGAGCAGGAAAAGATTAGTCATGCCTATCTTTTCTCAGGTCCTCGTGGAACTGGGAAAACCAGTGTAGCCAAGATTTTTGCCAAGGCTATGAACTGTCCGAACCAAGTGGACGGAGAACCGTGTAATAACTGCTATATCTGTCAGGCTGTGACAGAAGGTAGCTTAGAAGATGTTATCGAAATGGATGCAGCTTCGAATAACGGAGTTGATGAAATCCGAGAAATTCGTGATAAATCCACCTATGCTCCTAGTTTGGCACGTTATAAGGTCTACATTATCGACGAGGTTCATATGCTGTCTACAGGAGCTTTTAATGCGCTTTTGAAGACCCTAGAAGAACCAACCCAGAACGTTGTCTTTATCTTGGCGACCACCGAATTGCACAAGATTCCAGCAACCATTTTATCGCGTGTCCAACGTTTTGAGTTTAAATCCATTAAAACGCAAGATATTAAGGAACATATTCATCATATTTTAGAAAAAGAAAATATCAGTTCTGAGCCAGATGCTGTAGAAATCATTGCCAGACGAGCTGAAGGTGGGATGCGGGATGCCTTGTCTATTCTGGATCAAGCTTTGAGCTTGACTCAAGGGAACGAGCTCACGACTGCCATCTCTGAGGAGATTACAGGCACCATTAGTCTATCAGCACTTGATGATTATGTAGCAGCCTTATCCCAGCAGGATGTACCAAAAGCTCTTGATTCTTTGAATCTTTTGTTTGAAAATGGTAAGAGCATGACTCGTTTTGTGACGGATCTCTTGCAGTATTTGCGTGATCTACTGGTTGTTCAGACAGGTGGCGAAAATACTCATCATAGTCCAGTTTTTATGGACAATCTAGCTCTTTCTCAGGAAAGTCTCTTTGAAATGATTCGAATAGCGACTGTGAGTTTGGCGGATATGAAAGCTAGCCTGCAACCTAAGATTTATGCTGAGATGATGACTATTCGTTTAGCTGAGATTAAGCCTGAATCAGTACTTTCAGAAGCTGTCGAAAGTGAAATTTCTGCACTAAGACAGGAAGTCGCTCGTCTTAAACAAGAACTTGCCAATGTGGGCACAGCTCCTAAACAAGTTACGCCTGTTCCTAGCCGTCCAGCCACTTCTAAGACTGTCTATCGAGTAGACCGTAATAAGGTTCAGGCTATCCTACAAGAAGCTGTTGAAAATCCTGAATTGGCACGGCAAAACTTGATTCGCCTCCAGAATGCATGGGGAGAAGTGATTGAAAGCTTAGCTGGTCCAGATAAGGCTCTGCTCGTAGGTTCTCAACCAGTTGCGGCCAACGAACACCATGCTATTTTAGCCTTTGAGTCTAATTTCAATGCTGGTCAAACCATGAAAAGGGACAACCTCAATACCATGTTTGGCAATATTCTCAGCCAAGCAGCTGGGTTTTCCCCTGAGATTCTGGCTATTTCCCTAGAGGAATGGAAAGAGGTTCGAGCAGCATTTTCAGCTAAAAACAAGTCTTCTCAAGCTGAGCAAGAGGTAGAAGAAGAAAGCCTGATTCCAGAAGGATTCGAATTTCTGGCTGATAAAGTCATGGTCGAAGAAGACTAAAAGTGGATTTCATGGTACAATAATCCTATGAATAGACAACAATTTATCATAATAGCATTATTCACGGCTGCTGAGACTTATTTTTTCAATGAATCTTTGATGACTGGTCGCTATGTTATGGCAGCTTTTTGGGCCATTCTACTCTTTCGAAATTTTAGGTTAAGTTACGTGATGGGAAAAATCGTAGACGCTATTGATCAACACTTAAACCGCAAGGATTAGCGCTCAGCTTCTAGACAAAATCAAAGCCTTTTAGGCTTTTTTTTGTTATACTAGTAGAGTATATTTATTGACCTTTTGTCCTATTTTTTAGGGATTGTAAGCAATTTCCTAAAGTATTGAGCAAAATGTTTGAAAAAGAAAGGAACTATCATGTCAGTATTAGAGATCAAAGATCTTCACGTTGAGATTGAAGGAAAAGAAATTTTGAAAGGAGTCAATCTGACTCTAAAAACAGGAGAAATCGCAGCTATCATGGGACCAAATGGTACGGGTAAATCAACTCTTTCAGCCGCTATCATGGGGAACCCTAACTATGAAGTTACCAAAGGTGAAGTCTTGTTTGACGGGGTAAATATCCTTGAATTGGAAGTTGATGAGCGTGCGCGTATGGGACTTTTCCTTGCCATGCAATACCCATCAGAAATTCCAGGAATTACCAACGCTGAATTTCTTCGTGCAGCTATGAATGCTGGTAAAGAAGATGATGAAAAGATCTCCGTTCGTGAGTTTATCACTAAACTAGACGAGAAAATGGAATTGCTCAACATGAAAGAAGAAATGGCAGAGCGTTACCTCAACGAAGGTTTCTCAGGTGGTGAGAAAAAACGTAATGAAATTCTTCAACTCTTGATGTTGGAACCAACTTTCGCCCTTTTAGATGAGATTGACTCAGGTCTTGATATTGACGCACTTAAAGTCGTATCGAAAGGTGTGAATGCCATGCGTGGTGAAGGCTTTGGTGCTATGATTATTACTCACTACCAACGTCTTTTGAACTACATCACACCAGACGTGGTACACGTGATGATGGAAGGTCGTGTTGTCCTTTCTGGTGGTCCAGAATTGGCTGCGCGTTTGGAACGTGAAGGATACGCAAAACTAGCTGAAGAACTTGGCTACGACTACAAGGAAGAATTGTAATTTCCTCGTATCTTTTAGGAGAAGTAAATGACTAAAGAAACTATTAAACTTTTTTCAGAAATGCATGCTGAACCAAGCTGGTTAGCTGACCTCCGTCAAAAAGCTTTTGATAAGATTGAGAGTTTGGGATTACCAGTTATTGAGCGTGTCAAATTCCACCGCTGGAATCTGGGGGATGGAACCATCACAGAAAGTGAACCTTCAGCAAATGTTCCAGACTTCACGGCTCTAGATAACCACTTGAAGTTGGTGCAAGTAGGAACGCAAACTGTTTTTGAGCAAACTCCAGTTGAGTTAGCTGAACAAGGAGTAGTCTTTACAGACTTCCACTCAGCTTTAGAAGAAATTCCAGAGCTTATCGAGGAATTCTTCATGTCATCAGTTAAGTATGATGACGACAAGTTGGCAGCCTACCATACAGCTTACTTTAACAGTGGTGCTGTTCTCTACATTCCTGATAATGTTGAGATTACAGAACCAATTGAAGGTATTTTCTACCAAGACAGCGATAGCGATGTGCCATTTAACAAGCATATCCTCATTATTGCTGGTAAAAACAGCAAGATTAGTTACCTTGAACGTTTAGAGTCACGAGGTGGAGGTAGTGTAAAAGCAACTGCCAATATTACTGTAGAAGTGATTGCTCGTTCTGGTGCGCAAGTGAAATTTGCTGCTATTGACCGTTTAGGTGAAAATGTCACTGCCTACATTAGCCGTCGTGGTAAACTTGGCAACGATGCAAGCATTGACTGGGCAATCGGTGTCATGAACGAAGGAAATGTCGTTGCGGACTTTGATAGTGACTTGATTGGAAATGGTAGCCATGCTGATCTTAAGGTTGTCGCCTTATCAAGTGGCCGTCAGATTCAAGGGATTGATACTCGAGTGACTAACTACGGATGTAACTCAATCGGAAATATCCTCCAACATGGGGTTATTCTTGAAAAAGCAACTTTGACTTTCAACGGTATTGGCCACATTATCAAGGGTGCTAAGGGAGCAGATGCGCAACAAGAGAGCCGTGTTCTCATGCTTTCAGACCAAGCACGTTCAGATGCCAACCCAATTCTTTTGATTGATGAAAATGACGTAACTGCAGGTCACGCGGCTTCTATCGGGCAGGTGGATCCAGAAGATATGTACTACCTCATGAGCCGTGGTTTGGATAAGGCGACAGCTGAGCGTTTGGTTGTTCGTGGTTTCCTTGGCTCCGTAATTGTTGAGATTCCAGTCAAAGAAGTTCGTGATGAAATGATTGCAACGATCGAAGAAAAATTGTCAAAACGCTAAGGGGAAGCCTATGTTAGATGTAGAAGCGATTCGCAAGGATTTTCCAATTTTAGACCAGATTGTCAACGATGAACCGCTGGTCTATCTGGACAATGCTGCGACGACACAAAAACCACTAGCAGTTCTGGAGACGATTAACCACTACTATAAGCAGGACAATGCCAATGTTCACCGTGGGGTTCATACTTTGGCAGAGCGTGCGACAGCTTCTTATGAAGCTGCTCGTGAAACCATTCGTAAGTTTATCAATGCAAGCTCTACAAAGGAAGTACTTTTTACCAGAGGAACGACAACCAGCCTTAACTGGGTGGCACGCTTCGCTGAGGAAATTCTGACTGAAGGAGATCAAGTCTTGATTTCTGTCATGGAACACCATTCCAATATCATTCCTTGGCAGGAGGCCTGTCGCAAAACTGGAGCAGAGCTTGTCTATGTTTATCTCAAGAACGGTGCCTTGGATATGGATGACTTGCGAGCTAAATTGACTGATAAAGTCAAGTTTGTCTCCCTAGCTCACGCCTCCAATGTTCTTGGTGTAGTCAATCCGATCAAAGAAATCACGCAATTAGTCCACCAAGTTGGAGCTATCATGGTGGTGGATGGTGCTCAGTCTACGCCTCATATGAAGATTGATGTCCAGGACTTGGATGTGGACTTCTTTGCCTTTTCGGGTCACAAAATGGCTGGACCAACCGGTATGGGTGTTCTTTATGGCAAAGCAAAGTATCTTGAGCAAATGTCACCAGTTGAATTTGGTGGCGAGATGATTGATTTTGTCTATGAGCAATCTGCTAGTTGGAAGGAATTGCCTTGGAAATTTGAGGCTGGAACGCCTAATATGGCAGGGGCTATTGGACTTGCTGCAGCAGTGGATTATCTAGAAAACATCGGTATGGATGCCATTGAAGCCCATGAACAGGAATTAATCTCATACGTATTTCCAAAATTGCAGGCAATCGATGGTTTGACCATTTACGGTTCACAGGATTTGGCTCAACGTTCAGGTGTCATTGCCTTTAACCTAGGCGATCTTCATCCCCATGACCTAGCTACAGCACTGGATTATGAAGGGGTAGCAGTTCGTGCAGGTCACCACTGTGCGCAACCCTTGCTCCAGTATTTGGAAGTCCCAGCAACAGCTCGTGCAAGTTTTTATATCTACAATACTAAGGCAGATTGTGACAAACTAGTCGATGCTCTACAAAAGACAAAGGAGTTTTTCAATGGCACTTTCTAAACTAGATAGCCTATATATGGCAGTGGTAGCAGACCATTCGAAAAATCCACATCACCAAGGGAAACTGGAAGATGCTGAGCAAATCAGCCTCAATAATCCAACCTGTGGGGATGTCATCAACCTATCTGTCAAGTTTAATGAAGAAGACCGCTTGGAAGATATTGCTTTTCTAAATTCAGGTTGTACCATCTCAACTGCCTCTGCTAGTATGATGACAGATGCTGTTTTAGGGAAGACCAAGCAAGAAATTCTAGAACTTGCAACCATCTTTTCTGAAATGGTTCAAGGTCAAAAGGATGACCGCCAAGACCAACTCGGGGATGGAGCCTTCTTGTCAGGTGTTGCTAAATTCCCTCAACGAATCAAGTGTGCAACTCTAGCTTGGAATGCACTTAAGAAAACAATTGAAGATCAAGAAAACAAGTAAGACAAGTTGCTTTTGTCTTATAAATCATTAGAAATGAAGAAAGAAAGGATATTATGGCTGAAGAAAGAGTAGAACCAAAACCAATTGACCTTGGTGAATATAAATTTGGTTTCCATGACGATGTAGAGCCTGTCCTATCGACAGGAAAAGGATTGAACGAAGAAGTCATTCGTGAATTATCCGCTGCTAAGGCTGAGCCTGAGTGGATGTTAGAATTCCGTTTGAAGTCTTATGAAACCTTCAAAAAAATGCCTATGCAAACATGGGGAGCAGACTTGTCAGAGATTGACTTTGATGATTTGATCTACTACCAAAAACCATCTGACAAACCAGCCCGTTCTTGGGATGATGTACCTGAAAAGATTAAAGAAACCTTTGAACGTATCGGTATTCCAGAAGCTGAACGTGCTTATCTAGCAGGAGCTTCTGCCCAGTACGAGTCAGAAGTGGTTTACCATAACATGAAAGAAGAATTTGAGAAGTTAGGTATTATCTTTACAGATACGGATTCTGCCCTCAAGGAATACCCAGACTTGTTTAAACAATACTTTGCGAAGTTGGTACCGCCGACTGATAACAAGTTGGCCGCCCTCAACTCGGCAGTATGGTCTGGTGGAACTTTTATCTACGTACCAAAAGGTGTCAAGGTTGATATTCCGCTTCAAACCTACTTCCGTATCAACAACGAAAATACAGGTCAGTTCGAACGTACCTTGATTATCGTTGACGAGGGAGCAAGTGTCCACTACGTAGAAGGATGTACAGCACCAACTTATTCAAGCAATAGCTTGCACGCTGCCATCGTAGAAATCTTTGCCTTGGACGGAGCTTATATGCGTTATACAACTATCCAAAACTGGTCTGATAATGTCTATAACTTGGTAACAAAACGTGCCAAAGCTTTGAAAGATGCGACTGTTGAGTGGATTGATGGTAACTTGGGTGCCAAAACAACTATGAAATACCCATCTGTTTACCTAGATGGAGAAGGAGCGCGTGGTACCATGCTCTCTATCGCTTTTGCCAATGCTGGGCAACACCAAGATACGGGTGCTAAGATGATTCACAACGCTCCACATACAAGCTCGTCTATCGTGTCTAAATCCATCGCTAAAGGCGGAGGAAAGGTGGACTACCGTGGACAAGTAACCTTTAACAAGAACTCTAAGAAATCTGTTTCTCACATCGAGTGTGATACTATTATCATGGATGACTTGTCAGCGTCAGATACCATTCCATTCAATGAAATCCACAACTCGCAAGTTGCTTTGGAACACGAAGCCAAGGTATCTAAGATTTCTGAAGAACAATTGTATTACCTCATGAGCCGCGGATTGTCAGAATCTGAAGCAACCGAGATGATTGTCATGGGATTTGTAGAGCCCTTCACAAAAGAACTTCCAATGGAATACGCAGTTGAGCTGAATCGCTTGATTAGCTATGAAATGGAAGGGTCTGTTGGGTAAGAATATGCAAAATCTGAGCAGGAATCCTTCCTGTTCAGATTTTTTTCAAAAAAGAATCTAATAAATATTCACAAAAGTGCTTCTATATGGTAAAATAAAACAATTACATTTAGTGGAGATGAAGTATGAATATTTTTAGAACCAAGGATGTTAGTCTGAGACAGACAGAGATGCATCGCCATTTGAAATTATGGGATTTGATTCTATTAGGAATCGGTGCTATGGTAGGGACGGGGATTTTCACCATTACAGGAACAGCGGCAGCTACACTAGCTGGTCCATCACTAGTGGTTTCCATCGTGATTTCTGCCCTATGTGTTTCTTTATCAGCGCTCTTTTTTGCAGAATTTGCCTCGCGTGTGCCTGCAACTGGTGGCGCTTATAGTTATCTCTATGCGATTTTAGGAGAATTGCCAGCCTGGATTGCTGGCTGGTTGACCATCATGGAATTCATGACGGCTGTTTCAGGTGTGGCGTCTGGCTGGGCAGCTTACTTTAAGGGATTGCTCAGTAATTATGGCATCTCCATGCCCCAAGCCTTGAATGGCATCTTTAACCCTGAACAAGGCACCTATGTAGATCTTCTGCCTATTTTAGTACTTACCTTGGTAACAGGATTGGTTTTATTAAATTCTAAGGCAGCCTTGCGCTTTAATTCGCTTTTAGTAGTCTTGAAATTCTCTGCTCTCGCCCTGTTTATCCTAGTTGGTATTTGGTACATTAAACCTGAAAATTGGTCAAATTTTGCTCCCTTTGGCTTTGGTCAACTATATGGTGGAAGTACTGGAATAATGGCGGGTGCATCTTTGATGTTCTTTGGATTTCTCGGATTTGAGTCTATTTCCATGGCAGTTGATGAAATTCAAAGCCCGCAAAAAAATATTCCCCGCGGAATCGTGCTTTCTCTGACAATCGTCACCATTCTCTATGCCTTGGTAACAATAGTATTGACTGGAATTGTTCACTATAGCAAACTCAATGTGGACGATGCAGTGGCCTTTTCATTGCGTAGTATCGGAATTGGCTGGGCAGCCAACTATGTTTCACTGGTAGCCATTCTAACCCTGATAACCGTATGTATTTCCATGACCTACGCTCTGTCTCGGATGATTTATAGTTTAGCACGTGATGGACTTTTACCTCAAAGCTTCAAACAATTAAGCAAGACCAGTCGCGTTCCTAAAAATGCGACCATCTTAACAGGAGTTGCTTCAGCCATTGCAGCAGGAGTCTTTCCGCTAGCCAGTATCGCTGCCTTTTTAAATATCTGTACGCTAGCTTATCTCATTTTACTTGCCTACGGTATTATCAAGCTTAGAAAGGATAAGGGCATGCCAAAAGAAGGAGAATTCAAAACTCCTTTAGTGCCGCTTTTGCCAATCCTTTCCATTCTTATCTGTCTTTCCTTTATGCTTCAGTATACCAAGGAAACATGGATTGCCTTTGGACTTGCTTTGTTGGTTGGACTAGTGATTTACTTTACTTATGGCTATCGTCACTCTACACTTTCTGAAGAAGAATAAAAGCTGGGAATTCCCAGCTTTTTTAATCTTTTACATAAGTAAATCCTTCACCAAGAATTTCATGGGCCTCTGTGATGGTGATAAAGGCTTGAGGATCGATTTGGTGAATCATATCCTTCATTTTAACGATTTCGTTCCGACCGACGATACAGTAGATAATTTTTAAATCCTTTTTGCTGTAGTAGCCTTGACCAGATATAAAGGTAACGCCACGTCCGAGTTCATCGTTAATCTTTTTGGCTAACTGATCAGGATATTGGGTAATAATCATAAATCCTTTACCAGCATAACCTCCTTCACCGATCAGGTCAATAACACGAGCGATGATAAAGTCAAATAAGAGAGTATAAGTCACTAGGCGCAAATCTTGGAAGATAATCAAAATCAACATTAGAATAATGAAATCAAGCGAGAAAAGCAATTTTCCAATTGAAATATTGGTGTATTTGTTGAGGATACGGGCAACAATATCAGAACCACCAGTAGTCCCACCAGCATTAAAAATGACTCCTAAACCGACTCCCAGTAAAACACCAGAAACTAGCGAAACGATAATGAGATCCCCTTGTAGGTCAAACTGTAAAGGAATTTTTTCAAAGACAGCAAGCCAGACAGAAAGGGAGATAGTTCCCAAGAGACTGGTGTAGAGAGTTTTAGGACCAAATATTTTCCAGGCTAGGATAAATAAAGGAATATTGATCAAGAGGTTCATCAGTGAGACTGGAATTTTAAAGAGGTAGAAGGTAATGAGTGTAATACCTGTCGCACCACCCTCAAATAGATGATAGGGAACTACAAAGTAGGTGAGACCAAAGGCATAAATAGCTGCCCCTAGTATGATAGTGATAATAGGCTGAACTTTTCGAATCATGATTCTCCCTCGCTTTTTCTATAGATAGATTATACCAAATTTTCAAGCGTTTTAATTGGATCTCTTATGATTTTTTAACAATTTTTTGATATAATAAAGGTGATAAATCCCTATCTTATTGAGAAGAATAGAAAGATTGAAGATATGACACAAGTAAAAATTGTAACGGATTCCTCTGTTACTATTGAACCAGAAGTGGTTAAAGAATTAAATATCACCGTTGTCCCTTTATCTGTGATGATTGATGGTATCCTTTATTCTGATGCAGATTTGAAAGAGGGGGAATTCCTTCATCTCATGCAAGAGAGTAAAAACCTACCCAAAACCAGTCAGCCTCCAGTGGGAGTATTTGCTGAAGTTTTTGAAGAGCTAGGTAAAGATGGTAGCCAGATTCTCGCTATTCACATGTCCCATGCACTATCTGGTACTGTTGAAGCTGCTCGCCAAGGAGCAAGCCTCTCTAGCGCTGATGTGACCGTTATTGATAGTTCTTTTACAGACCAGGCGATGAAGTTTCAAGTTGTTGAAGCTGCTAAACTTGCTCAAGAAGGAAAAGATTTAGAAACTATCTTGGCACGTGTGGAAGATGTGAAAAATCATACTGAACTTTATATCGGTGTTTCGACTTTGGAAAATTTAGTCAAAGGTGGTCGTATTGGGCGTGTGACAGGCTTGATCGGTTCTCTGTTAAATATTCGTGTCGTCATGCAAATGAAGGAGCATGAACTGCAACCTATTGTAAAGGGGCGCGGTGCTAAGACATTTAAAAAATGGCTTGACGAGTTGGCCGAGACCCTTTCTCATAAATCGGTTGCAGAGATTGGAATTTCCTACGCTGGTACCAATGAATGGGCCAATGAGATGAAGAATGTTTTACAAACTTATGTCGAAAAACCAATCTCAGTATTGGAAACAGGCTCTATTATTCAGACCCATACAGGCGAAAATGCGTGGGCTATCTTAGTTCGATATCATTCCTAAAAAAATAGAGAAAAATCGTTAGAAATAGCGTTTTTGACTTGACCTGTGGGCGATTTTAGGATATGATTATATTTGTTAATTAGAAATTATTTGGAGGAATTATTAACATGGCAAACAAACAAGATTTGATCGCTAAAGTAGCAGAAGCTACAGAATTGACTAAGAAAGATTCAGCAGCAGCAGTTGACGCTGTATTCGCAGCAGTAACTGAATACCTTGCAGCTGGTGAAAAAGTTCAATTGATCGGTTTCGGTAACTTTGAAGTTCGTGAGCGTGCTGCACGTAAAGGTCGCAACCCACAAACTGGTAAAGAAATCAAAATCGCAGCTTCTAAAGTTCCAGCATTCAAAGCTGGTAAAGCTCTTAAAGACGCTGTTAAATAATGAATTTAGAAAAAGCCTATTGTATCAAGCTTCATTGCTTGGTCAATAGGCTTTTTTTGTTTATTTGAAAAGTTGAGTTATGATTCTGTGCAAAAAGAAAAAGGTTCCCATGTATGAGAACCTTTTTTTCATTAGTTTTTAGAAGCTGCTTGGAATTCAGGGTTTTTCCATGCTTCATCAATGATAGCTTGCAATTCTTTAGCAGATGCTTGCATTTTTTGAGTTTCAGCGTCATTCAATGGGATGTTTACTGGACGAACGATACCGTGTGCACCAACAACAGCTGGTTGACCGATAAAGACGTTTTCAACTCCGTATTGACCCTCTTGGAAGACTGAAAGTGGAAGTACTGCATTTTCGTCATCAAGGATTGCTTTTGTGATACGAGCAAGGGCTACTGCGATACCGTAGTATGTAGCTCCTTTTTTGTTAATGATTGTGTAGGCAGCGTCACGAACACCTTCGAACAATTCAATCAATTCAGCTTCTTGAACGTTTTGAGTATCTTTAAGGAATTCTTCAAGGTTTACACCAGCGATGTTGGCATGTGACCAAACCGCAAACTCAGAATCTCCGTGTTCACCCATGATGTAGGCGTGAACGGAACGAGCATCAACATCCAATTTTTCAGCAAGTGCTTGACGGAAACGTGCTGAGTCAAGTGAAGTACCTGAACCGATAACACGTTCTTTAGGGAATCCAGAGAATTTCCAAGTTGAGTAAGTCAAAACGTCAACTGGGTTAGCTGCAACAAGGAAGATACCATCGAAACCTGATTCAACAACTTGTGTTACGATTGATTTGTTGATAGCCAAGTTTTTACCTACAAGGTCAAGGCGAGTTTCACCTGGTTTTTGAGGAGCACCTGCAGTGATAACAACAAGGTCAGCGTCTGCACAGTCAGAGTATTGAGCAGCGTAGATTTTTTTAGGTGAAGTGAAGGCAAGGGCGTGGCTAAGGTCAAGCGCATCACCAACAGCTTTTTCGTGTAATTGTGGAATTTCGATAATTCCAAGCTCTTGTGCAATTCCTTGGTTAACAAGCGCGAAAGCATAAGATGAACCTACGGCACCGTCACCGACAAGGATCACTTTTTTATGTTGTTTAGTAGAAGTCATTTTCTAAACATCTCCTTCATTTTTTTTAGGGAATTCCCCAGACACTTTCATTCTATCACTTTTAAAAAGCTTTGTCACGGATATGCCCTCTTGTTCTTGATGTAAACGTTTTAGCGATTGCCAAAGACTGAAATGGCCTACAATTTATGGTATAATATATCTAGTTACTAATAGTGAAATGAGGCATTTATTAATGCAGGATAAAAACTTAGTGAATGTTAATCTGACAAAGGAGATGAAGACCAGCTTTATCGACTACGCCATGAGTGTTATCGTAGCGCGTGCTCTTCCTGATGTTCGAGACGGTTTAAAGCCTGTTCACCGTCGTATTCTTTACGGAATGAATGAACTAGGTGTTACTCCAGACAAACCCCATAAAAAGTCAGCCCGTATTACAGGGGATGTTATGGGTAAATATCACCCCCACGGAGATTCCTCAATTTATGAAGCCATGGTCCGCATGGCCCAGTGGTGGAGCTATCGTTACATGCTTGTCGACGGGCATGGAAACTTTGGTTCTATGGACGGAGATGGTGCCGCTGCGCAGCGTTACACCGAGGCACGTATGAGCAAGATTGCTCTGGAAATGCTTCGTGATATCAATAAAAATACGGTTGATTTTGTAGACAACTACGATGCCAATGAACGTGAACCCTTAGTTTTGCCAGCTCGTTTTCCAAACCTTTTGGTCAATGGGGCAACTGGGATTGCTGTTGGGATGGCTACCAACATTCCTCCTCACAACCTGGGTGAAACCATTGATGCGGTGAAGTTGGTTATGGACAATCCTGAAGTGACGACTAAGGACTTGATGGAAGTCTTACCTGGTCCAGATTTTCCAACTGGTGCCCTTGTTATGGGGAAATCAGGTATTCATAAGGCCTATGAGACTGGTAAAGGTTCCATCGTACTTCGTTCTCGTACAGAGATTGAAACTACTAAGACGGGTCGTGAGCGCATCGTGGTAACGGAATTTCCTTACATGGTCAATAAAACCAAGGTCCATGAGCATATTGTTCGCTTGGTTCAGGAAAAACGTCTTGAGGGCATTACAGCCGTACGTGATGAGTCCAACCGTGAAGGGGTTCGCTTTGTGATAGAGGTCAAGCGCGACGCGTCTGCCAATGTTATCCTTAACAACCTCTTCAAGATGACCCAGATGCAAACCAATTTTGGTTTCAACATGTTGGCGATTCAAAATGGTGTGCCAAAAATCTTGTCCCTTCGTCAAATCTTGGATGCTTATATCGAGCACCAAAAAGAAGTGGTTGTTCGCCGTACTCGTTTTGACAAGGAAAAAGCAGAAGCGCGTGCGCACATCTTAGAAGGTCTTTTAATCGCGCTAGACCATATCGACGAAGTGATTCGTATTATCCGTGCTAGTGAAACGGATGCGGAAGCCCAATCCGAATTGATGAGCAAGTTCAAACTTTCTGAACGTCAAAGTCAGGCTATCCTTGATATGCGTCTTCGTCGTTTGACAGGATTGGAACGAGATAAGATTCAGTCAGAGTATGATGAATTGATTGCCTTGATTGCAGATTTGGCTGATATTCTTGCCAAGCCTGAGCGCGTGGCTCAAATCATCAAAGAGGAGCTAGACGAAGTCAAACGCAAGTTTAGTGACAAACGTCGTACCGAGTTGATGGTCGGAGAGGTCTTGACCCTTGAAGATGAAGATTTGATTGAAGAGACAGATGTCTTGATTACCCTATCTAACAAGGGCTACATCAAACGTCTGGACCAAGGTGAGTTCACTGCTCAAAAACGTGGTGGTCGTGGAGTCCAAGGTACGGGAGTTAAGGATGATGACTTTGTGCGTGAATTGGTTTCAACCAGCACACATGATCATTTGCTCTTCTTTACCAATAAAGGACGCGTCTATCGCCTTAAAGGTTATGAAATCCCAGAATATGGTCGTACAGCCAAAGGATTGCCAGTTGTCAATCTTTTGAAGTTGGACGAGGGTGAGAGTATTCAGACCATTATCAACGTTGAGTCTGAACGTAGTGATGATGCCTATCTCTTCTTCACAACTCGTCACGGTGTTGTGAAGAGAACCAGTGTCAAAGAATTTGCCAATATTCGTCAAAATGGACTTAAAGCCTTGAATCTCAAAGATGAAGATGAATTGATTAATGTTCTATTGACAGAAGAAGACACGGATATTATCATCGGTACCAAGTTTGGTTATGCTGTTCGTTTTAATCAGTCAGCTGTTCGTGGCATGAGCCGTATCGCGACAGGTGTCCGAGGAGTCAATCTTCGTGAGGGTGACACAGTAGTTGGTGCTAGCGTGATTACAAACCAGGACGAAGTCCTTATCATCACTGAAAAAGGTTATGGTAAGCGTACCCTTGCTACTGAATATCCAACTAAAGGACGTGGTGGTAAAGGGATGAAAACAGCCAATGTTGCTGAGAAAAATGGTCCTCTTGCAGGTCTCCTCACTGTTAAGGGGGATGAAGACCTGATGATTATCACAGATACAGGTGTCATGATCCGTACAAATGTTGCCAATATTTCACAAACAGGACGCTCAACTATGGGAGTGAAGGTGATGCGTCTAGACCAGAATGCTAAGATTGTGACCTTCACAACGGTTGCCGCAGCAGAAAAAGAAGAGGTAGCAACAGAAGAGAAAACAGAGGGTGAAGCATAATGTCCCACAGAAAAATAAAGAAGAATAACCGTAAAAATATACTAATCAATATTTTAGCTGGATTTTTAATTCTTCTATCCCTTGCCTTGATTTTTAATGCTCAAATTCGTGACCTCTTTATGGTTTGGAATACCAATAAATACCAAGTCAGTCAGGTGACTAAGGAAAAGATTGAGGAAAATAAAGAGACAGAAGGAAATTTCGATTTTGATTCTGTCAAATCCATTTCATCGGAAGCGGTGTTAGCTGCCCAGTGGGATTCTCAGCAACTTCCAGTTATCGGAGGGATTGCCATTCCTGAAGTAGAAATCAACCTACCTATTTTTAAAGGTTTAGATAATGTAAACTTGTTCTACGGGGCAGGGACCATGAAAGCAAACCAAAAAATGGGGGAAGGCAACTATTCTCTCGCTAGTCACCATATCTTTACTGCTGAAAATGCTAGCCAGATGCTCTTTTCACCTTTGGTCAATGCCAAGGAGGGAATGAAAATCTATCTGACTGATAAGGATAAGGTATACACCTATGAGATTCGTGAGGTGAAGCACGTAACGCCTGATCGCGTTGATGAAATTGAAGACCGTGATGGTATCAAAGAAATCACATTGGTGACCTGTGTCGACTATGATGCGACAGAGCGAATCATTGTTAAAGGAGATTTTAAAGAAGTTAAAGCATATTCGGAAACATCTGATGATATCTTAAGTGCCTTTAATAAACCATATAAACAACGTTATTAACCTCAAAAACCAGTGAATTGTATTTTTCACTGGTTTTTGTCAAATAGAACCGTCGGTCAAAGGAGAATAATGCATGTTCGAATATTTTTTGCTTGGAATGAAAACGATGTGGGAAAGTCCTGTCTTTAGTTTTGCCTTTTACTTATTAGCCTCTATTCTTTTACTAATCTTTTGGCGACGTTTTATAATTGTCCGTCGTAGTGGTGGTGATTTTTTTGCTCCGTTTCACATTGCCAATGGGAGACTTTATATTCACAATGCTTTTGTATTTGTGAAGAGAATCATTTCGCTGAATAACATCAAAATGATTGAAGTCAAATATATTCGAAGTGTCAAATTGAACGGGGCAAGGTATCATTTGTGTATCGAAAGAAAAGCTGGAAAAGCTGTCAGTTTTTTCTTCGGACAATCAAAACAGAATGATCTCCTTGTGAAGAATCTAAAGAATGAAACTAAAAACTACCATATTAGAATTGTAATGGATGGATAAGTGTTTAGCTTAAGAAAGGAATGATCATGGATAAGCTACAAGAAGTCAGAGAAAATGAACAGTTAAGGACCTTACTGATGACTGAATGTGATATTTATTTTTATGACAAGATAAGTGAAGTCCAGTTTTCAGGGAACAATGAGGAGTACTCTCTTGCCTGTAAGGCATTTGCTCAAGACGGTAGTGGGGGAGAATATGTTTTTCTCAAAGATAACAGCATAGGCTTTATCGGAAGTGAGGGCCAAGTGGGGAGAGTAGCAGAAAGTCTGGAGGACTTACTAACATTACTACTTCACGCAGGTTATATTTCGGATTTTAGTTGTCGGCATCTTTATCAGAACACAGACTTATTGAAAGCATTTTGTAGGGGCTATGTGTCTAAAATACGAGAAAGCTATCAGGTTAAGCAGGAAAATTGGGATCAAGTACGAGGAAATATGGCTCAAAAACTATCACTTGATTTCAATCCTGAAAAACTAGAAAAAGTAGCCATGGCATTTTATCAAGCGGCGACAAGGAAGCCTGTCTTTTCCTGTAAGTATATAGACGGTGAAGAAGAGTATACCTGCGATTCAGTCTTGTCGGACATTGTAGGCTTGTGGACGACAGAACTTGTAGGTATGAGTAGAGAAGAAATTGAAAACTATAAAATTTGATAATGTATGATGCTTGCAGGATGATCATTCAACTTTAATGGTATCTTTTCAATGTGAGAGGAAGCTGATCAGTAGGTTGAAAGATTTATCGTAAGCAACCGAAGGATGTCTAGTATAAGAGAGGAGAGATAATGAGTCAGTTAAGAGAAAAGTCTTTAGTTAGGCTCAAAGAAGACATAACAAGTAGTTTTCCATTTGACAAGGATCTTCCTGTGATATTCTTGGGAGAAATTGCCAATATGGCTGGACACGGGATCTTCATAGGAAAATCGGGGAAGTCTTATTTTGGATATCATATTTCACATTTTAGAGAACTAAGTGAAGATGAGATATAGGACTTTCGCAGTAGGAAAAATAGAATAGGAGCTGTCAATGCATCATCAGATTGATTTAGTATTTCCCAACTTATACAAAGTATTTTTGTCCAAAGTTGAAAAGTAAGGAGGCTTCGTAATAGAGAATACAGGTATCACCTTATACTCGAGGCTAGATTTGCTAGAGAGAAACTCCACCTACCAAATAGAAGAGTGGGAACCTGATTTTTTCCTGATTGGGCAAGATGGGGATGTTGCTTTTTTTATAAAGAAAGATTCTGACGACACTATTTATATGAATGATTTGGGGGCATTAGGTTCACTGGAAATGAAACCCATATCTTTAAATATTTTCGAGTTTGTGCAACAAGCGAGTGAACATTATGATGATATCTTCTAATCATTGCAAGTGTTGTTATTTTATAGTACGCGTGTGTGGAAGACATTTTTATGAAATCATTTGAACATTTTGATTAATGTTAATGAATTTTTAGTAAATGATAATGATTTGGAGAGTGAACAATGAATTTTGATGAGAGTTTACAGCAATACACTTATGAGCATGAGGGAGTGACCTTTGTTTGGGACGAAGAGCCTGATTGTGACTTTATAGATAAAGTTGAACTGTTATCAAAAAATTATCAGGAAAATCTCAATAGAATTATCAACTTCATGCTAGCTGATCTTAAGGAAATGTATGGAGCAGTCAGCGAGGAAGATGTGAAGCACAAGCTGGGGAAACCTATCATTGACTACAATCAAGGAACAGTTAGTTATTGTGAGCAAACCTTCGATGACTGGCACCTATTTGAGTTTGAATTTTTGGATGATCAATTTAAAACATTGAAATGTTTTTCTGTTAATGGGTAAAGGATAGATTTATGGAATTACCCCAATGCCTTGATTTTCTTTGTAGAAAACGTATACAAGAAAGGCTTTTCAAAATGCGTGCTTTATGTTATAATATTCACAAATAAAAGTTTTAGGAGTTTTTTATGGTCTCTTCAGAATTTATCTCAAAGATTGAATTTGCTTGTAAGAAGAAAGAAAGTCTTTATAGTCAAAGTAAATTCAAATATGCGATTCGTTCCATGTTTGCAGGTGCCTTTTTAACATTTAGTACGGCTGCGGGCGCAGTTGGGGCTGACTTGATTAATAAAATCGCACCAGGCGGTGGACGATTCCTTTTCCCATTCGTTTTTGCTTGGGGATTGGCCTACATTGTTTTCTTGAATGCTGAGTTGGTAACTTCCAACATGATGTTTTTGACAGCCGGCAGTTTCTTGAAAAAAATCTCTTGGAGAAAAACGGCTGAGATTTTACTATACTGTACCTTCTTTAACCTCATTGGTGCTCTTATAGCAGGTTGGGGCTTTGCCCATTCAGCAGCCTACGCAAATCTGACACATGACAGCTTCATTTCAGGAGTTGTTGAGATGAAATTAGGTCGTTCAAATGAACTCGTCTTGCTTGAAGGGATTCTAGCAAACGTCTTTGTAAACATTGCTATTCTCTCCTTTGTTTTGGTCAAGGATAGTGCGGCTAAGCTATGGCTTGTTTTGTCAGCAATTTACATGTTTGTATTCTTAACAAACGAACACATCGCTGCGAACTTTGCTTCTTTTGCGATTGTTAAGTTCAGTGTTGCAGCTGATTCCATCGCAAACTTTGACATTCCTAATATTCTTCGTCACTGGGGTGTGACCTTTATTGGGAACTTCATTGGGGGCGGTCTCTTGATGGGATTACCATACGCTTTCCTCAATAAAAACGAAGATACTTATGTCGATTAAAGAAATGAGCACGAGTTAATCGTGCTTTTTTGTTTGATGTGTAAGACTAGTCATAGTTGTTCCTTATATCAAAATATAGAAAAACGGTATTGGAAAAGACTAGCCCAAGATGATACAATATCCCTAATGAAGCTATTTGGAGGTTGTCATATGACTCGTGATTTTAAATTTGAAACTCTACAATTACATGCTGGGCAAGTAGTTGATCCAGCAACTAAGTCTCGTGCAGTACCGATTTATCAAACAACATCCTTCGTTTTTGATGATACGCAGGAAGGTGCGGATCTGTTTGCCTTGAGAAAACCAGGCAATATCTATACTCGCATCACCAACCCTACAACAGTGGCCTTTGAAGAAAGAATCGCTGCTCTTGAAGGTGGTGTTGGAGCGCTTGCAACAGCATCAGGTATGGCTGCTGTAACCTACACTATTTTGGCTCTTGCTCACGCAGGTGACCATGTTGTAGCAGCGTCCACTATTTACGGTGGGACCTTCAACCTCTTGAAAGAAACCCTTCCTCGTTATGGTATCACAACAACTTTTGTCGATGTGGATAATTTGGAAGAAGTGGAAGCAGCTATCAATGACAATACCAAGCTTGTCTTGATTGAAACCTTGGGGAACCCCTTGATTAACATTCCTGACTTGGAAAAATTGGCTGAGATTGCGCATAAGCACCAGATTCCACTTGTTTCGGATAATACTTTTGCCACACCATATTTGATTAACGTCTTCTCTCATGGTGTAGATATTTCCATTCACTCAGCAACTAAGTTTATAGGTGGGCATGGTACGACTATTGGAGGAGTGATTGTTGATAGCGGTCGTTTTGACTGGGCAGCTTCAGGTAAATTCCCTCAATTTGTTGAGGAAGACCCAAGTTACCATAACTTGAGCTATACTCGTGATGTGGGTGCAGCAGCCTTTATTATCGCTGTTCGTGTTCAATTGCTCCGTGATACAGGTGCGGCCTTGTCACCATTTAATGCCTTTCTCTTGCTCCAAGGGCTTGAAACTCTCTCTCTTCGTGTTGAACGTCATGTGCAAAATGCAGAGAAAATTGTTGATTTCCTTGTCAACCATCCTAAGGTAGAGAAGGTAAATTATCCAAAACTTGCTGACAGCCCTTACCATGCCTTGGCTGAGAAATATTTGCCAAAAGGCGTGGGTTCAATCTTTACCTTCCATGTCAAAGGTGGAGAGGCAGAAGCTCGCAAGGTCATTGATAATTTGGAAATCTTCTCTGACCTTGCAAACGTAGCGGATGCTAAATCTCTTGTTGTCCATCCTGCGACAACCACCCACGGTCAGTTGTCAGAAAAAGATCTAGAAGCAGCAGGTGTCACACCAAACCAAATTCGCTTGTCGATCGGCCTTGAAAATGTAGAGGATTTGATTGAAGATTTGCGTTTGGCCTTGGAAAAAATTTAAAGTAACAGATATAAACAGTGGGTTTCGACTCGCTGTTTTTGATTTTCCCTCAGGCATGATATAATGGTTACAGAAGTCTAGAAAGAGGAAAGTTATGAACGAAATCAAATGTCCCAACTGTGGGGAAGTCTTTACAGTTAATGAAAGTCAGTATGCTGAACTCTTATCCCAAGTGAGAACGGCTGAGTTTGATAAGGAATTACACGATCGCATGAAGCAGGAGTTAGCCTTGACTGAGCAAAAGGCCATGAATGAGCAACAGTCTAAACTGGCTCAGAAGGATCAAGAAATTGCGCAATTGCAGAGTCAAATCCAAAATTTTGATGCAGAAAAAGAATTGGCCAAGAAAGAGGTTGAACAGACAAGCTATCAGGCTCTCTTGGCTAAGGACAAGGAAGTGCAGGCCTTGGAAAATCAATTGGCCACCTTGCGTTTAGAGCATGAAAATCAACTGCAAAAGACCCTTTCTGACTTAGAAAAAGAGCGGGATCAGGTTAAAAATCAGCTCCTCTTGCAAGAAAAGGAAAATGAGCTGTCTTTGGCTTCTGTTAAGCAAAATTACGAAGCCCAGCTTAAGGCTGCCAGTGAACAGGTCGAATTCTACAAGAATTTCAAGGCTCAACAATCCACAAAAGCTATCGGTGAAAGTTTGGAACAATATGCAGAGAGTGAGTTCAATAAGGTTCGTAGTTTTGCCTTTCCAAATGCTTACTTTGAGAAGGATAACAAGGTTTCTACGCGTGGTTCTAAGGGTGACTTTATCTTCCGTGAATGTGATGAAAATGGAGTGGAAATTATTTCCATCATGTTTGAGATGAAAAATGAAGCAGACGGAACAGAGAAGAAGCATAAGAATGCGGACTTCTACAAGGAATTGGACAAGGACCGTCGGGAGAAAAATTGTGAATATGCAGTTTTAGTGACCATGCTTGAGGCAGACAATGACTACTTTAACACTGGTATTGTTGACGTCAGCCACGAGTATGAAAAGATGTATGTGGTTCGTCCTCAGTTCTTTATCCAGTTGATTGGTCTCTTACGAAATGCTGCGCTTAATTCCCTTAAATACAAGCAAGAGTTGGCCTTGGTTCGCGAGCAAAATATCGATATTACACATTTTGAGGAAGATTTGGACGCCTTCAAAGTAGCCTTTGCCAAGAACTACAACTCTGCTTCAACCAACTTTGGTAAAGCAATTGATGAAATCGACAAGGCCATCAAACGGATGGAAGAGGTCAAGAAGTTCCTTACCACATCTGAAAACCAACTCCGCCTCGCTAACAACAAATTGGAAGATGTTTCGGTTAAAAAATTGACCCGAAAAAATCCAACTATGAAAGCGAAGTTTGAAGCGCTGAAGGGGGAGTGAGGTTAGCTTAAAAACAGGAGTTCCTATGAAAAAATCTTTGAAATTCTCGGAAATTTATATTGCTTATTTACCATTAGTTGTATTCTTTCTTAATCTCCTATATGGTCTTTTAAATATTGAAGGCGTAGGCGATACTGACTCAAGATATAATTTAATCTTTGCTATTTTTGGATTTATTCCAACTATATTCGGTTATGGAATTAGTTTTTTGGCTAATCTTCTGGTGGGGATATCTTATGTGCGAAAAGCAAAAAATGAATCGAAACGCATCATTGCTTTTCTATTGCTTGGAAATATTTTTTTAGCAATTTTTCTGATGTTTTTGCTAAGATTTAAAATGATCGTTTCCTTTGACTTTATAAAAGNTATTGACCTTTGGAGTTTCATTTTTTCATTATTTTTATTTCCGTATTTAGATTGGATTTATCAAAAGGAAGACTATAATCCAAAATTAAGTCGCAAGTTACTCATTCTATTTTTGATTGGTATTTTTTCTCCATTTGTAGGAAGTAGAATTCAAATCCACTTTAGAAATAGTGCTAAAGTTCAACAATTAAAAGAGTTTTATTCTTCTAGGGGAATGAATTATGATGTTGCTCTTAAAAGCGTAGAAATAGATAGTAACGTTTCAGATATTAGTATTTTTGAAGTATCGGATAATGGAATGACTATCCAAGTAGGTGCTAAGTACATTCGTCAAAAATTAACACAGGTCAGTTTCATTAATGAGAATTATGGTTTTAAAGAATTCTTGAGGCTTTCTGCATCGAGCCAAGAGGCACAGACAGTTCTGAATGATTTTAAATCAGCTGTAGAAAGTGCAATACAAAAGAAAGGATATGATATAGTAGTTATTGATAATAAAGAACAGCCATTAGCTAGCCCTGGTTTTAAAATATCAAATTCATATAGGATAACTCCTTTAATAAAAGAAAAGGCTCTTCAAAATCAAAATTCATTCAGTAAAGAAAAACAAGCTTTTAGAGGATATGCGACTCTTTCTGTTAAAGACTTTATGAAGGAGGGAGCACTTTGCTTGCATTTAACACTTAGCAAAAGTAACCTATTGGAACTAAGAGATATTGATTTTTCAAGCTTTCCAGATGGATATTACAACATAAATGCTGACTACTTTTTGGTTGTTAATGGAAAATATAAGCAACTTGAAAAGGATGATAATTTTGAATATATTTTACCAATTGAGTCGGGTAAACCATTTTACTCTGAGGATTTATATGATATTAAAAAAATTGATTTAAACAATGAGGAATAGAAGTGAAAGGGAAATTAGAAAGCAACAGATGAACGGTATTATCAACTTAAAAAAAGAAGCGGGGATGACTTCGCATGACGCGGTTTTTAAACTGCGTAAGATTTTGGGAACCAAGAAGATTGGTCATGGTGGGACCTTGGATCCAGATGTGGTGGGTGTTTTGCCAATTGCGGTGGGCAAGGCGACCCGCATGGTCGAGTTTATGCAGGACGAGGGTAAAGTCTATGAGGGGGAGATCACTCTTGGTTATTCAACGACGACTGAGGATGCTAGTGGGGAAGTAGTCGCAGAGACACCTGTTTTGTCGCCCTTGGATGAAACCACTGTCGATGAAGCGATTGCGAGTCTGACTGGGCCTATTACTCAGATTCCACCTATGTATTCGGCTGTTAAGGTTAATGGTCGCAAGCTCTATGAGTATGCGCGTGCAGGTCAGGAAGTGGAGCGTCCAGAACGTCAGGTGACCATTTATCAATTTGAACGAACAAGTCCGATTTCTTATGAGGGCGAACTTGCACGTTTTACCTTTCGCGTGAAATGTAGTAAGGGGACTTATATCCGTACCTTGTCAGTTGATTTGGGAGAGAAGCTTGGTTACGCGGCCCATATGTCCCATCTGATTCGAACGAGTGCTGCAGGTTTGCAGCTAGAAGATGCTCTTACCTTGGACGAAATTACTGCAAAAGTGGAGGCTGGGCAACTGGACTTTCTCCATCCTCTAGAGATTGGTACGGGGGACCTTGTCAAAGTTTTCCTAACTCCAGAACAAGCTACAGAAGTGCGCTTTGGACGTTTTATCGAGCTAGACCAAACAGAACAAGAATTGGCTGCCTTTGAAGGAGATACATTGCTAGCTATTCTAGAAAAAAGGGGCAATTTCTACAAACCAAGAAAGGTTTTTAGCTAGTCATTGCTGTCTTTTTTGTTTCTTATTAATAGAGTTGGGTAAGTTATTACTAAGTGTTAGTATGTATATAGAAGAGCGAAGCAATTGAAATCGATTACATATCGAGCTAGGATATTGTAATTTTATTTTGATATAATGATAATAAAATGAAAGGGATTTCTTAAAAATGAGTGTTAGCGAAATTATTGAAAGAATTAGAAGTGAGTATTCGGAGATTGACTGGTTAAAGAGTAGAAGTAGTTTTTATAAAATAACTAAACAAGGAGTATTAGTCCAGTATGATCTAAAAGAATTAGAAAAAAAGTATAAAAAAAGTAATTTTTTAATTATCAATAAGTTTGCGCAGTCAGCAATAGACTGGAATTCTGATTTAGAAAATTATTTTGTTATCACTGAGTTAACCGATATCCCTAAAACTGGAAATATTGAAATTACGAAAAATAATAAGTTAACAGAATTCGAAAACTATATTGGACAGAGTTACTTTATTATTGAACAAGACTTTTTCACATGTCATTTTATAAGAGTTGAAAAGGATGGCGAGGAATATTTAGAGACATTGCAGGAAATTATTTCCTTAAGTTTTGATAATTTTGTAGAGCAGATGTTTATAAAAAATAGTGATTGGGATGATTATGGTTATAAATTGGTTTTAAATCTTACGATTTGGGAACAAACTTTTGAGCTACGAGTTAATCCGAAGAATAATCTGTCTATGGACTATTTAAAAAGTGGTGAAGGAGAATATCCTGATGAGGATTTTTGTTCCTTGGGTGAAGTGGCGTACTATGAATTTTTAAAAAAATATCTTTCTTATAAAGAACGTCAGAAATGGTTCACTCGATCAAGAGACCTTGCATCTAATATAAGTTTATTAGATGCAATTTCAGAAAAATATTCAGAAGTTTCAGATTCACACGGTAAATCTCTGACATTTCTCCCACCTAATGGTGATGTTCATAATTTTTTATATAATTCATTTCTAAGAACAACCACATTAAAAGAAATTAAGGAAATATTTTACCCATTGACTGTTTTTGGATATTCTAATTCTACGGTACATTATTCAGGGGATGGGAAAAATATAATACAGGCGGTAGATGATAGAGTAAAATCTATAAATTATAGTTTTAAAGAAGATGGTATAGATAAAGGGAAACTACAATTCATAAAAAATAGAAATTCAAAATTACCAATGAATGTTTTTGCAGTGGTTGGTGGAAATGGTAGTGGAAAATCTCATAAAATCAATCAGATAATAAAGGAACATTTAGAAAGAGACAATAAGTTCTCACAGATACTTCATTTTTCATTAAGTCCATTTGATAATATTATTAATTTTAATAGAAATGGTACAAGTATAGAGGTTGTTGATAAAGAAAAAGATTCCGATGATGGCATTGTCTATGAGAAAGTAGGTTTTGTTTCCGTAAAGCATCCTCCGATCCCAGAAGTTCTCAAGAAAGCAGTGTCAATAGAAATTAAGCAGTATCTAAAAGAAAAATCTAGGAAATATCTTGATGATGATAATACACTAAAAGAAGGATTTGAATCTAAAATAAGCATCAAGGAAAGTTTTACCTACTACATACAGAATTTATTATTTGATTTGATTGCTTCTGAAGATAAATTAAAAATGTGGGGGGATTGTTTAAAATTCTTTTCATTTGAAGCTTGGGTAGAAGATATTAAAAATGCTTTTTTAGATAGAGAGATAATAAAAGAGGATATTGAAAAAATAGACGATCTAAGTTCAGGACAAGCAACTATTCTTTTATATATTACGAAGCTGGTTTCAAGCATTAATCAGGGAAGTCTAGTAATTTTTGATGAACCAGAAACGTTTATGCACCCACCTATGCTTAAAGCATTTATTAGAGCTGTTTCAGAGATAGTGAACAATAATAAAGCTTTCTGTTTGATTGCTACACACTCTCCAGTAATCATTCAAGAAATTCCGCATTGTAATGTCTATAGGTTGGATACGAATCACGAATTAAAAAATACTAATTACAAAACCTATGGTCAGAATTTAGATACTTTATACAAGAATATATATGGTTTGGCATTACAACAAACAGGTTATAACAGTTTCTTTAATGACCTCAGGGATAATATTTTTGACAAAATTAAAGAAACAAATCAAGAGGATTTAGAAGATGTTAATTTGTTATCAGATAAAGACAGGCAATATCTAGGTGATGAAGCTTTTCTGAAGTATCTTTTAGTCAAAGATGAGATAGAGAAAGTGGGTGAAGTCTTATCAAAAGAGTAGCTAAAGAATATCCGTCTATAGAAGAAGTGATAGCGGTATTACCAAATACTGTCGATAAGGACCTTCGTAGTTTTTTAATAGAGGTAGATAAGAAATATGAAAGTAAAGCTAGTATACATAAATTGCATGAGTTAGATGTTGATATGATTCAGCCACAGTGCGAGATTTTACCTTCATGGTATAGAAATCATATCCGAGAAGAATCGAAAGGATTATTTCAAAAATTCCCAGTTGTGAAAAATAGTAACAATCAAGCAATTTGTCCTATTTGTGAAGGTGTGTTTTCAACTAAAATAACACTCAAGCATATTATTCCTAAGAGTGAGAAAGAGAAAGATGGTCAAAAACTTGGCGAACCTAGACTTGCAATTTTACCAATTAATCTAGTCAAATGTTGCGAGGAGTGTAATACTTCTAAACATAGTGAAAAGTCTCTCAAAGAGGAAGAAAGTGAAATCCACCCTTACTTTGAAGAGTTTGACATTGAGGATTATTTTGATATAAAATTTGTTGATACAAACGAGGGATTTTGGCCGGAAGTTGAATTTAATTACAAAGATAATTCTAATGGTAAACGTATTCATAATTTTATTGATAATTATAATATTGAAAAAACTTACACTCATAGAGTCAAGTTAGAGTTTCAAAGAATTTTGACCATATTAGCAAATAGTCCACTAACTTTAACAAAATCTATTTTGCAATTATACATAAAAAATCTACGAGAAGAATATAAAGAATATAGAGAATGTGAAAAAATTAAAGGTAAGTATTGGGTAGATCAAAATTATTTCGGATTTAAAATATGTGAGTATTTAGTAGAAATAATAGATAATGATTCTGTTATTTATAAATTAAATGAGGAGATAAACAAACGTCGTCAGCCTTCTCAATATATTGCTTTTTCAAATCAAGAATTTCAGAATGATATGAACAAAGTACAAACAATAAGGGATTTAGAAATGTTTGTTAAAAATAACAAAGAAGACCTCATTGCCTATTACCAACAGATTAAAAAACAAGGACTTTCTATTGATTTTCCTAAATTATTTAATGTAGATGAAGATAGGTTAAGAAAAAAATGCTTAGATGATAAGTTAAGAAAAAAACGCTTAATCGAGGAAATTGTTAAGTACTATTTAGAAAGTGGTAAAAGTTTCGATCATTTCGGAGAAGATTGTGCTTCTATAATTACTATTTAAGATGAAACTCAAAATTATAGAAGAAAACGAAGTTAAGAATCATAAAAAATTGAAAGAGATGAATCAAAAATCAGTGGAGGGAACAGCAAATCATGCATCAGCAATTTAATCAGAATCAAGAGACAGTCTTAGAAAACCTTATATAAAGATTATACGAAATTGGTTATAGATATCAAACCTTTTTACTAAAAAATTGCAAAGTCTTTTTGTTTTGTTAATCAAAGCAGATACCACGCTTTCTATTAAAATTTATTAGATGAGTGCCCCAAAATCAGACTATAAATTTTGTAAAAAATGTGATAGAATAGACGACGGATAAAAAAACGGAGGATAGCATGCAAAATAGACCAATCATTATCGGAGTGACAGGTGGTTCTGGTGGTGGTAAGACCAGTGTTTCAAGAGCCATTTTATCGCATTTCCCTGATGAAAAGATTTCCATGATTGAGCATGATTCATACTACAAGGATCAGTCTCACTTGACCTTTGAAGAGCGTGTCAAAACCAACTACGACCATCCATTTGCCTTTGATACAGACTTGATGATTGAGCAGATTAAGGAATTGTTGGCGGGACGGCCAGTGGACATCCCGACTTATGACTATACAGCGCATACACGGAGTAGCAAGACCTATCGTCAGGAGCCTCAAGATGTCTTTATCGTTGAGGGGATTCTGGTCTTGGAGGACAAGCGTCTGCGCGATTTGATGGATATCAAGATTTTTGTGGATACAGATGATGATGTGCGTATTATTCGTCGGATCAAGCGTGATATGGAAGAGCGTGGTCGTAGTTTAGATAGCGTTATTGACCAATATCTGGGTGTGGTAAAACCTATGTACCACCAGTTTATCGAGCCGACCAAGCGTTATGCTGATATCGTCATTCCTGAGGGAGTCAGCAATACAGTTGCTATTGACCTTTTGACGACAAAAATTGCAAAAATTTTGGAAGAAGCGCGAAACAGCAAATAATCAGATGAGGAGGTCTAGCCTCCTTTTTCTATTTTTCCTTTAGTTTCAGTAGGAAAAAGGTGATTTTTAAGCATGTTTTTGGTATAATAATACCCATGGAAAAGCAAGAAAATGAATAGTAGGTGGAGATGGAAAAGTATTTATCGGTAACAACTTTGACCAAGTATCTGAAAATGAAATTCGATAAAGACCCTTACTTGGAACGGGTCTATTTAACTGGTCAAGTTTCCAACTTTCGTAAACGTCCTACTCACCAATATTTCTCCCTAAAAGATGACCGAGCAGTCATTCAAGCGACCATCTGGTCAGGGATTTATCAGAAATTAGGCTTCGACCTCGAAGAAGGAATGAAGATCAATGTGATTGGGCGAGTTCAGGTTTATGAACCGAGTGGGAGCTACTCCATCATCATTGAAAAAGCTGAACCTGATGGGGTTGGGGCGCTTGCGATTCAGTTTGAACAACTCAAGAAAAAATTGACGGAAGAAGGTCTGTTTCAAGAACGCTTCAAGCAACCTCTTCCCCAGTTTGCTAAGCGAATTGGTGTGGTAACCAGCCGTAGTGGAGCCGTTATTCGAGATATTATCACGACCGTCAGCAGACGATTTCCTGGTGTCGATATTCTTCTCTATCCGACCAAGGTGCAAGGTGACGGAGCAGCGGAGGAAATTGCTCGAAATATTGCGCGTGCCAATCAACGTGAGGACCTAGATGTTCTCATCATTGGTCGTGGTGGAGGTTCCATCGAGGATCTCTGGGCCTTTAACGAAGAAATTGTCGTACGGGCTATTTTTGAATCTCGTTTGCCAGTTATCTCCAGTGTTGGTCATGAGACGGATGTGACTTTGGCTGACTTTGTGGCAGATCGCAGAGCAGCGACGCCAACAGCAGCAGCTGAACTGGCAACGCCTGTGACCAAGTTGGATCTATTAGCTCATTTGCAAAATCAAGAAAAACAGATGGCAACAGCAGTTCAGAATGTCCTGTTAAGGAAAAAAGAAGCTTTGAAAAAATGCAGTCAGTCTGTTATCTTTAGACAGCCAGAGCGCTTGTATGATGGTTATTTGCAACGGTTAGATCAACTGCAACTGCGATTAAAACAAAGTTTGCGAACACGGATTTCTGATAACAACCAATTAGTACAAGCAAGGACTCATCGTCTGGTCCAATTATCACCTGTTACCAAAATCCAGCGTTATCAAGACCGCCTAGGTCAGTTGGACAAGCTCCTACGTAGCCAAATGGCGCTGGTTTATGATGCTAAGGTTGCTGAAGTGAAGCGACTTTCAGAAGCCCTGCTGATGTTGGATACCAGTCGAATTGTGGCTCGTGGCTATGCTATTGTCAAAAAAGAAGATTCTGTTGTGGATTCAGTTGAGAGTTTGAAGAAAAAGGACCAAGTAACGCTTTTGATGCGGGATGGTCAAGTAGAATTAGAGGTTAAAGATGTCAAAACAAAAGAAATTTGAGGAAAATCTAGCAGAACTGGAAACCATTGTCCAAAGTTTAGAAAATGGTGAAATTGCTCTAGAAGATGCAATTGCTGCCTTTCAAAAGGGCATGGTCTTGTCAAAAGAGCTCCAAGCGACACTGGACAAGGCTGAAAAGACCTTGGTCAAGGTCATGCAAGAAGACGGAACAGAAAGTGATTTTGAATGAAGAAGCAAGAAAAATTAGCTCTTGTTGAGTCGGTTTTGGAAGATTTTTATGGAGATCAGCAGTTTGCCTCTAGTTTGCGAGAGTCTGTTCTCTATTCCATTCATGCTGGTGGCAAGCGTATTCGGCCTTTTCTCTTGTTAGAAGTTTTGGAATCCCTGAAAGTGCTTATCCAACCAGCACACGCGCAGGTGGCTGCGGCTTTGGAAATGATTCATACAGGAAGTTTGATTCACGATGATCTTCCTGCCATGGATGATGATGATTACCGTCGGGGACGTTTGACCAACCATAAGAAATTCGGTGAAGCTATGGCGATTTTGGCAGGAGATGCCTTGTTTCTAGATCCCTATGCCTTAATAGCGCAGGCAGATTTGCCCAGTCAAATCAAGGTGGACTTGATTGCCAACCTATCCCTTGCTTCAGGAAGTCTGGGAATGGTTGCAGGGCAGGTTTTAGATATGGAAGGCGAACACCAGCACTTGTCTTTGGAAGAGCTCCAGACCATTCATGCCAATAAAACTGGAAAATTGCTAGCCTATCCCTTTCAAGCAGCTGCTATCATAGCTGAATTAGCACCAGAAATCCAAGCAAAACTGGAAACTGTTGGTGAATTAATCGGACTTGCCTTTCAAGTCAGAGATGATGTGCTGGATGTAACAGCTAGTTTTGAGGAAATCGGCAAGACTCCGCAAAAGGACTTGCAGGCAGAAAAGTCAACCTATCCTGCCTTGTTGGGCTTGGAAGAGGCGACTGCCTTTTGTAACCAAACTCTGGATCGAGCCGAGGCTAAATTAGAAGAAATCGCCCAGCAAGTCAGTTTTGAAACAGAGCCGATTGTGAAAATAGTAGAAAGTTTGAGAATCAATGGCTAAGGAAAGAGTGGATGTACTAGCTTATAAACAGGGTTTGTTTGAAACGCGTGAACAAGCCAAGCGCGGTGTCATGGCTGGACTAGTCGTAGCAGTCCTTAATGGAGAACGATTTGACAAGCCAGGAGAGAAAATCCCAGATGATACTGAACTAAAACTCAAGGGTGAAAAACTCAAGTATGTCAGTCGAGGTGGTCTAAAACTGGAGAAGGCCTTGGAGGTCTTTGATTTGTCAGTGGAGGGAGCGACCGCGATTGATATTGGGGCTTCCACTGGAGGATTTACTGACGTCATGTTGCAGAATGGTGCCGTGCTTGTCTATGCAGTCGATGTTGGTACCAATCAGTTGGCTTGGAAATTACGCCAAGATCCACGAGTCGTCAGTATGGAGCAGTTTAATTTCCGCTATGCTGAAAAGACTGACTTTGAGCAGGAACCAAGTTTTGCCAGTATTGATGTGAGTTTCATTTCCCTTAGTCTGATCTTACCAGCCTTGCATCGTGTGTTGGCTGAACAAGGTCAGGTGGTAGCACTTGTCAAACCCCAGTTTGAAGCAGGTCGTGAGCAGATTGGGAAGAATGGAATCATTCGCGATGCCAAGGTCCATCAGAATGTCCTTGAATCTGTCACTGCTATGGCAGTTGCTCAAGGTTTTTCAGTGCTTGGATTAGACTATTCACCAATCCAAGGTGGACATGGAAATATTGAATTTCTGGCATATTTGAAAAAGGAAGATGGAGCAAGTAACCAAGTTGCCCCTGAAATAGAAAAAGTTGTAGAGAGAGCACATAGAGAATTTAAAGATGAATAAAAAAGAGAGACTTGAAAAAATTAGAAGATTTGTAACAGATTATCAAATCGGAACACAGGAAGAAATCGTTGAGCATTTAAAAGAAGCAGGTATCTCTGCCACTCAAGCGACGGTGTCACGAGATATTAAGGAACTGGGTATTGTAAAAATTCCCTTGAAGAACAATAAATACATCTATGAATTGCCAAAAACAATTGTAAGAAGTTTGCAGTTGGCTGAGAATAACATAGTAGGTTCTGAGCGCATGGGAAATATGATCAATCTGGATGTCATTCCTGGGAATACTGCCTTTGTCAAGAGTCAGCTGATGAATACTTTCTCAGAGAGAATTTTCAACTGTCTGGCAGACGACAACTCAATTTTGATTATCTTGAGAAATGAAGAAGACGCCAAGGAAATGTTTGAACAAGTAAAAAATTGGTAGGTTTATATGTTACTTGAAATTTCGATAAAAAACTTTGCCATTATAGAGGCGATTTCGCTCAATTTTGAAAAAGGCATGACAGTCTTAACTGGTGAAACAGGTGCTGGGAAATCGATCATCATCGATGCCATGAACATGATGTTAGGAGCTAGAGCGACTACAGATGTTATTCGTCATGGTGCTCCCAAGGCTGAGATTGAAGGGCTTTTCTCTGTTGAGAACAGCCGTGTTTTACAGGAACTTTTTGAAGAGCAAGGTTTGGAAATGGGGGATGAGATTATCATCCGTCGTGAAATTCTTCAAAATGGGCGAAGTGTTAGTCGCGTGAATGGGCAGATGGTCAATCTTTCTGTCTTGCGTGCTATTGGGCAACACCTTGTGGATATCCATGGTCAACATGACCAAGAGGAGTTGATGCGTCCTCAACTGCACATCCAGATGCTGGATGAATTTGGTGAAGCAGCATTTTTGGAGCTTAAACAAGCCTATCAAACAAGCTTTGACACCTACCGCAAAATGCGTAAACAAGTTCTTGAAGTCAAGAAAAATCAACAAGAACACAAGTCTCGCATTGAGATGTTGGAATTTCAAATGGCAGAGATTGAAGCAGCAAACTTGCAGGCTGGTGAAGACTTAGCTCTCAACCAAGAACGAGATAAACTCCTCAATCATAAAAATATTGCGGATACGCTAACCAATGCTTATAGTATGTTGGACAATGAGGAATTCTCCAGTCTTGCTAATGTCCGTTCAGCCATGAATGACATGGAAAGTGTCGAAGAATATGACCCTGAATACCGTGAAATTTCAAGTTCTCTATCAGAGACCTACTATGTTTTAGAAGATATTACTAAGCGTCTGGAAGATATTATTGAGAATTTGGATTTTGATGGCAATCGCCTCATGCAGGTTGAGAATCGCCTAGACCTTCTGAATACTATTTCCCGTAAGTACGGTGGGACTGTAGACGATGTCTTGCTTTACTTCGCCAAGATTACGGATGAGTACAATCTCTTGACAGGGAATAACCTTTCTTCCGAAGATATGGAAGCAGAGCTTAAAAAATTGGAAGTCAAGCTTGTCGACTTGGCAGGTCAGCTTGCATCTGCTCGCCATGACTTGGCCCAGCAGCTCGAAGCAGAGATTAAGCAAGAACTGCAAGACCTATATATGGAAAAGGCACAGTTTCAGGTTCGCTTTAGTAAGGGCAAATTCAGTCGTGAAGGAAATGAAACAGTTGAGTTTTACATTTCAACCAACCCTGGCGAAGACTTTAAACCCTTGGTCAAGATTGCATCTGGTGGGGAATTGTCTCGTCTGATGCTAGCTATCAAGTCTGCCTTTTCTCGTAAGGAAGGTAAGACCAGTATTGTCTTTGATGAGGTGGATACGGGAGTTTCAGGTCGTGTGGCCCAAGCTATTGCGCAGAAGATTCATAAGATTGGCCAGCATGGTCAAGTTTTAGCAATTTCTCATCTACCACAAGTGATTGCGATTGCGGACTACCAGTTCTTTATTGAAAAGATTAGTGACGAACATTCAACTGTTTCAACGGTTCGTCTCTTAACTTTAGAAGAGCGAGTAGAGGAAGTAGCTAAGATGTTGGCCGGGGAGAATGTAACCGAAGCGGCCCTTACCCAAGCCAGAGAATTATTGCAAACGAGGGAGAAATAAATGACAGACTATTATGTAATTGGAGATGTCCATGGAAAGGCCGGGATGCTGGAAGACCTTCTCAAAACATGGGATGGTCACACCCAGTTGCTTTTTCTAGGGGATTTGATTGACCGAGGTGAAGATAGTCGCCGTGTTCTAGAAATGGTCAAGGACTTGGTGGATAATCATGGAGCGATCTGTCTATCTGGAAACCATGAGTATATGCTTTTGACTTGGTTGGACAATCCTGAAGAAAGCTATGACCACTATCGTCGAAATGGTGGCGATACAACCATTAACTCTATCCTAGGTCGTCCCTTGGATGCACCTGTGGATGCAGTGGAAGACGCTAAACGCGTCGAGACGGAAGCAGCAGATTTAGTCGAATTTATTCGTCAGATGCCTTTTGTCGTTGAGACAGACAAGTATATCTTTGTCCATGCTGGTATTGATTTGACCTTGGATGATTGGCATGAAACAACTGATTACAAGAAAGTCTGGCTTAGAAAACCATTCCACGAAGCTGAAAACCATACGGGAAAAACAATCGTCTTTGGACATACACCGGTTTATGGTTTGCTCAAGCAAGACCTAGGTACTGCTGAGCTTTGGATAACAGAGGATGGCAAGATTGGCATGGATGGAGGAGCTGTCTATGGCGGTGTCCTTCATGGGATTGTCTTTACAGACCAAGGTATGACAGAACACTACTTTATCGAAAATGATGGTTTTGTTGCCGAAGATTAGTACTCCTAGCAGGGTATGGTCTTGTCAAAATGTTAAAAACAATTTATAATTAATAGATACCCTGAAAGGAAGAGCATCATGAACTTAGAAGAATTAAAAAAACGACAGGAGAAGATCCGCAACTTCTCTATTATCGCCCATATTGACCATGGGAAATCAACCCTAGCAGACCGCATTTTGGAAAAGACGGAGACGGTTTCAAGTCGTGAAATGCAAGCCCAGCTTCTCGATAGTATGGATCTTGAGCGTGAACGTGGGATTACCATTAAACTCAATGCCATTGAGCTGAATTACACTGCGAAAGACGGAGAAACTTATATTTTCCACTTGATTGATACGCCGGGGCACGTGGATTTTACCTATGAAGTGTCGCGTTCGCTAGCGGCCTGTGAAGGAGCAATTTTGGTGGTTGATGCTGCGCAAGGGATTGAGGCGCAAACTCTTGCTAACGTTTATCTAGCCTTGGACAATGATTTGGAAATCTTGCCCGTCATTAACAAGATTGACCTACCAGCAGCTGATCCAGAGCGTGTTCGTACAGAGATTGAGGATGTAATTGGACTAGATGCCAGCGAAGCGGTCTTGGCTTCAGCCAAAGCTGGTATTGGTATTGAAGAGATTCTTGAGCAGATCGTTGAAAAAGTGCCAGCTCCAACTGGTGATGTTTCAGCTCCATTAAAAGCCTTAATTTTTGACTCGGTCTACGATGCTTATCGCGGGGTTATCCTCCAAGTTCGTGTTATGGACGGAGTGGTCAAACCTGGCGATAAGATTCAGCTCATGAGCAATGGCAAGACTTTTGATGTGACGGAGGTCGGAATTTTCACACCGAAAGCAGTCGGGCGTGATTTTCTAGCGACAGGTGACGTTGGTTATATTGCGGCTTCCATCAAGACGGTTCAAGACACTCGTGTTGGTGATACAGTGACCCTAGCAAGTAATCCTGCATCAGAACCACTAGACGGGTACAAGCAGATGAACCCTATGGTCTTTGCGGGTCTTTATCCAATCGAATCAAACAAGTACAATGACCTTCGTGAAGCCCTCGAAAAATTGCAACTCAACGACGCCAGCTTGCAGTTTGAACCAGAAACATCTCAGGCACTCGGCTTTGGTTTCCGTTGTGGTTTCCTTGGACTTCTCCATATGGATGTTATCCAAGAGCGTTTAGAGCGCGAGTTCAACATTGACCTCATCATGACAGCTCCGTCTGTTATTTATAAGGTTAACCAAACTGATGGTGAGTCTATGGATGTGTCTAACCCCTCTGAGTTTCCTGATCCGACTAAAATCGCGACTATTGAAGAGCCATATGTCAAGGCGCAAATCATGGTACCGCAGGAGTTCGTCGGAGCAGTTATGGAACTAGCTCAGCGCAAACGTGGTGACTTTGTAACCATGGACTATATTGATGATAATCGTGTCAATGTTATCTATCAAATTCCGCTTGCTGAAATCGTCTTTGACTTCTTTGATAAGCTCAAGTCTTCGACACGTGGTTATGCAAGCTTTGACTACGAATTGTCAGAGTACCGCCCATCTAAGCTAGTCAAAATGGATATCCTTCTCAATGGAGACAAGGTGGATGCCCTCAGCTTTATCGTTCACAAGGATTTTGCTTACGAACGTGGAAAACTCATCGTTGATAAGCTCAAGAAAATCATCCCTCGTCAACAATTCGAGGTGCCAATTCAAGCAGCTATTGGGCACAAGATTGTGGCCCGTACTGATATCAAGGCCCTTCGTAAGAACGTACTTGCCAAGTGTTACGGTGGTGACGTTTCTCGTAAACGCAAACTGCTTGAAAAACAAAAAGCTGGTAAGAAACGCATGAAAGCTATCGGATCAGTAGAAGTCCCACAAGAAGCCTTCCTCAGCGTCTTAAGCATGGATGAAGAATAGAAATATAAAATAAAACTCTTGAAGATTTTTCAAGAGTTTTTTGACTTTTGATAGACTCTAGCTGGTCAAATACGAAAGCTGAATAAATGAAAAAAAGAAGATCAACTGGTCTTCTTTTTGCTATTTTTACGAATAGATAGATGAGTAGTAAAAGAAACGGAGTTGTATATGAAGATTACAAACTATGAGATTTACAAATTGAGAAAAGCTGGACTGACCAATCAACAGATTTTAACTGTCCTTGAATATGACGAGACTGTAGATCAAGAACTTTTGTTAGGAGATATTGCAGAAATCTCTGGTTGCAGAAATCCCGCTGTCTTTATGGAACGCTATTTCCAGATAGATGATGCACAGTTGGAGAAAGAGTTCCAAAAATTTCCATCCTTCTCGATTCTTGATGACTGTTATCCTTGGGATCTGAGTGAGATTTATGATGCTCCAGCGCTCTTGTTTTATAAGGGAAATCTAGACTTGCTGAAGTTTCCAAAGGTTGCTGTTGTAGGGAGCCGTTCATGTTCTAGTCAGGGAGCAAAGTCGGTTCAGAGAGTCATTCAAGGTTTGGAAAACGAGTTAATCGTGGTCAGTGGTTTGGCTAAAGGGATTGATACGGCTGCCCACATGGCTGCACTCCAGAATGGTGGAAAAACGATTGCTGTGATTGGAACAGGATTGGATGTGTTTTATCCTAAAGCCAATAAACGATTGCAGGAGTACATTGGCAATGACCATCTGGTTCTCAGTGAATATGGACCTGGCGAGCAACCTCTGAAATTTCATTTTCCAGCTCGAAATCGTATCATAGCAGGACTGTGTCGTGGGGTTATTGTAGCAGAGGCAAGAATGCGCTCAGGCAGTCTCATCACCTGTGAGCGTGCTATGGAGGAAGGGCGCGATGTCTTTGCCATTCCAGGAAACATTTTAGATGGCCATTCAGATGGCTGTCACCACTTGATCCAAGAGGGAGCAAAACTGGTCACCAGCGGTCAAGATGTGCTGGCTGAGTTTGAATTTTAAGGAGAAATAGTTCACTCAGATAAACTTTTCTTCTATACTATAGGAGTTAAGTCTTGACAGCTATAGAAAAATGGTTTACACTTTATAAAGTTTATTACTTTGAAAAGGTGTGATAGTGTGGCTACGGCAACAAAGAAGAAAAAATCAACAGTTAAGAAAAATCTAGTCATCGTGGAGTCGCCTGCTAAAGCGAAAACGATTGAGAAATATCTAGGCAGAAACTATAAGGTTTTAGCCAGCGTCGGACATATCCGAGATTTGAAAAAATCCAGTATGTCAGTTGACATTGAAAACAACTATGAACCGCAGTATATTAATATCCGAGGCAAAGGCCCTCTCATCAATGATCTGAAAAAAGAAGCCAAAAAGGCCAATAAAGTCTTTCTGGCGAGTGACCCGGACCGTGAAGGAGAAGCAATTTCTTGGCATTTGGCTCATATTCTCAACTTGGATGAAAATGATGCCAACCGTGTGGTATTTAATGAAATCACCAAGGATGCGGTTAAAAATGCCTTTAAAGAGCCTCGCAAGATTGACATGGACTTGGTCGACGCCCAACAAGCTCGTCGTGTCTTAGACCGCTTGGTAGGGTATTCGATTTCGCCTATTTTGTGGAAAAAGGTCAAGAAGGGCTTATCAGCAGGGCGTGTGCAGTCCGTTGCCCTTAAGCTAATCATTGACCGTGAAAATGAAATCAATGCCTTTCAACCTGAGGAATACTGGACAATTGATGGTGTCTTTAAGAAGGGAACCAAGCAATTTCAGGCTTCATTCTATGGTATGAATGGCAAAAAGATGAAATTGACCACCAATGAAGAAGTCAAAGAAGTCTTGTCCCATTTGACTAGCAAAGATTTTACAGTAGACCAGGTAGATAAGAAGGAACGCAAACGCAATGCGCCCCTACCTTATACGACTTCAACCATGCAGATGGATGCGGCTAACAAAATTAATTTCCGTACTCGAAAGACCATGATGGTGGCCCAACAGCTCTATGAAGGGATCAATATCGGATCAGGTGTGCAAGGTTTGATTACCTATATGCGTACAGACTCGACTCGTATCAGTCCTGTGGCTCAGAATGAAGCGGCAAGCTACATTAACGACCGTTTTGGTAGCAAGTATTCCAAGCATGGTAGCAAGGTCAAGAATGCCTCAGGTGCTCAAGATGCCCACGAAGCCATTCGTCCATCAAGTGTCTTTAACACACCTGAAAGCATCGCTAAGTACTTGGACAAAGACCAGCTCAAACTTTATACCCTTATCTGGAACCGTTTTGTGGCTAGCCAGATGACAGGCGCTATCTTTGATACCATGGCTGTTAAGCTCTCTCAAAATGGCGTTCAGTTTGCGGCAAATGGAAGTCAAGTTAAGTTTGATGGGTATCTTGCTATTTACAATGACTCTGACAAGAACAAGATGTTACCAGACATGGCTGTTGGAGATGTGGTCAAGCAGGTCAATAGCAAGCCAGAACAACATTTCACCCAACCGCCAGCTCGCTATTCGGAAGCGACGCTTATCAAGACATTGGAAGAAAATGGAGTTGGACGTCCGTCAACCTATGCTCCGACCATTGAAACCATCCAAAAACGTTACTATGTTCGTCTGGCAGCCAAACGTTTTGAACCAACAGAGTTGGGAGAAATTGTCAATAAACTCATTGTTGAATATTTCCCAGATATCGTAAATGTGACCTTCACAGCTGAAATGGAAGGAAAACTGGATGATGTCGAAGTTGGTAAAGAGCAGTGGCAACGGGTCATTGACGCCTTTTACAAACCATTCTCCAAAGAAGTAGCCAAGGCTGAATCTGAAATGGAAAAAATCCAGATCAAGGATGAGCCAGCTGGATTTGACTGTGAAGTTTGTGGCAGTCCGATGGTAATTAAGCTAGGACGTTTTGGTAAATTCTATGCTTGTAGTAATTTCCCAGACTGTCGTCACACACAAGCGATTGTCAAAGAGATTGGAGTCGAGTGTCCAAGCTGTCATCAAGGACAAATCATCGAGCGCAAAACCAAGCGCAATCGTATCTTCTATGGTTGCAATCGCTATCCAGAATGTGAGTTTACTTCCTGGGACAAACCGATTGGCCGTGACTGTCCAAAATGCGGACACTTCCTTGTGGAGAAAAAAGTCCGTGGTGGTGGCAAGCAGGTTGTATGTAGTAATGGCGACTACGAAGAAGAAAAAATTAAATAAAATGAAGAGTTCTGAAAATGAATTTCAGGCTCTTTTTAGTTTAAGCTTGACAAATTTCCTCATTTTGTGGGAAACTAGTAGAAGATTATTTCAATTAGGAGAAGACATGCGTATTATTTACCTAGTTATTGGTTTTATTTCTTTAGCCTTGGCTCTTGTTGGGGTTGCCTTGCCCCTCTTACCAACAACGCCCTTCCTTTTGCTATCAATTGCTTGCTTTTCCAAGTCTTCAAAGCGTTTTGAAGACTGGCTTTATCACACCAAGCTCTATCAGACTTATGTAGCTGATTTTCGCGAGACCAAGTCTATCGCGCGAGAACGCAAGAAAAAAATCATCGTATCTATCTATATCTTGATGGGAATTTCTATTTATTTTGCTCCTCTTTTGCCAGTCAAAATCGGTCTGGGAGCTTTAACCGTCTTTATCACCTACTATCTCTTTAAAGTAATTCCTGATAAGGATTAGTTTTTGAAATTTGATATTTCCTTTGATAAAAATGAAAGCATATTCAAATAATATGATATAATAAATTTAAAGAAAACATCAAGGAGAATCAAATGATTTACGAATTTTGTGCTGAAAATGTGACCTTGCTTGAAAAAGCGATGCAGGCTGGAGCTCGTCGAATCGAGCTCTGTGATAATCTAGCAGTTGGTGGGACAACACCCAGTTATGGAGTGACCAAGGCAGCGGTTGAATTGGCTGCTAACTATGATAGCACCATTATGACTATGATTCGTCCACGTGGTGGCGACTTTGTCTATCAAGATCTGGAAATTGCAATCATGCTAGAAGACATTCGTTTAACTGCTCAAGCAGGTAGCCAAGGGGTCGTCTTTGGTGCTTTAACTGCTGATAAGAAGTTGGACAAGGCTAATCTTGAGAAGCTGATTGCTACATCTAAAGGAATGGAAATTGTCTTCCATATGGCCTTTGATGAATTGAGTGATGAAGACCAGTTGGAAGCTATTGACTGGCTCAGCCAAGCTGGCGTCACTCGTATCTTGACTCGTGCTGGCGTATCTGGTGACTCGTTAGAAAAACGTTTTGCCCACTATCACAGAATTTTGAACCATGCTGCTGGTAAAATTGAAATCTTACCAGGTGGGGGGATTGACCTAGACAACCGTCAAACCTTTATCGACCAGCTGGGCGTGACACAATTGCATGGAACCAAAGTTGTCTTTTAAAAAATAGAAAGGAACTGCTAGCTTTGGGTAGCAGTTTTCACATATGTTTGAAATTTTTAAATCCTATCAGTTTAATAAAGAAAAGGCCAGAGACTATGGTTTTGTAGAAAATGAGGAATTCTGGACTTATAGTTGTATGATTTTGCAAGGCGACTTTGTTATGAATGTTTCAGTTACCGATGGGAAGCTAGCTTTTCAGGTCTTTGACCAGGAGACTGGTGACCTCTATCCTCAAGTCCATATGGAAAGCATGAGAGGGACTTTTGTTGGAAGTGTCCGTGAGGCTTGTCTGGAGATTCTTTACCAGATTCGGAAGGATTGCTTTGATGTACAGGATTTTATCTGCCCTCAGACTAAGCGTATCATGGCTAAAGTTCAGGAAAAGTATGGTAATCAGTTGGAGTATTTGTGGGAAAAGTCGCCTGATACAGCTGTATTGCGCCATGAAGGCAATCAAAAGTGGTATGCTGTTTTAATGAGAATTCCTTGGGATAAGTTGGAAAAGGGCAGAGAAGGGCTAGTCGAAGCAGTCAATATCAAACACGACCAAGTAGCTCATTTACTTTCAAAAAAGGGCATTTATCCAGCTTTTCATATGAACAAACGTTACTGGATTAGTCTTACTCTTGATGATAGTTTATCTGATGATGACGTTCTAGATTTGCTAGAAATCAGTTGGAATTTGACTTTGAAAAAGTAAGGAAATTCACTTGATTTTTCAAATACTTTCAATTAGCAAAATATTCTTTACTGAAGAAATTTTCAGAAAATATTGGATTTTTTCTTGACAAGAGATTTTTCCTATGCTAAAATACTTAACAAGACATCAAACGAAGGAGAAAGTCAAACATGAAAACAGCTAAGTTTAATCAATTTGCTTTGTTGTTGAGGTACTCGGGCTAGTGCAAAAGCATTAGTCCTGTTTGGCTTACCAAGCGGGAGTAAATCAACATCTCGCTTGGGTTTCCGAGCGAGATGTTTTTTCTATACTGAAATTTTGAAGGGGGAATTCTTATGCGTAGAGTTGAGTTTCTAGACACCAGTCTCCGTGATGGTGAGCAGACACCAGGTGTTAATTTTTCAATCAAGGAAAAGGTTGCCATCGCAAGACAGCTGGAGAAGTGGGGCATTTCAGCAATTGAAGCTGGTTTTCCGGCGGCGAGTCCAGATTCATTTTTGGCAGTTCAGGAAATTGCTAAAGTCTTGCAAAAAACAGCGGTGACTGGTTTGGCACGCTCTGTCAAGTCTGATATTGATGCTTGTTATGAGGCGCTCAAGGATGCCAAGTATCCTCAGGTTCACGTCTTTATCGCGACCAGTCCGATTCACCGCAAGTATAAGCTCAATAAGAGCAAGGAAGAGATTTTGGAAGCAATTAGTGAGCATGTTTCCTATGCGCGTTCTAAGTTTGAAGTGGTCGAATTTTCTCCAGAGGATGCGACCAGAACAGAGTTGGATTTCCTCTTGCAAGTTGTTCAGACAGCTGTGGATGCAGGTGCGACCTATATCAATATCCCTGACACGGTTGGATTTACGACGCCAGAGGAATATGGTTCCATCTTCAAACACTTGATTGAGAATGTCAAGACGAATCGTCAGATTATCTATTCACCTCACTGTCATGATGACCTCGGAATGGCAGTGGCTAACAGCCTTTCTGCTGTCAAGAATGGTGCAGGACGTGTCGAAGGAACTATTAATGGCATTGGTGAGCGAGCTGGAAATGCTGCTTTGGAAGAAATAGCAGTGGCTCTCAATATTCGCCAAGATTACTACCAAGCAGAAACAAGTATTGTCCTAAATGAAACCATTAATACGTCAGAAATGGTTTCTCGCTTCTCTGGTATTCCAGTTCCTAAAAACAAAGCGGTGGTTGGTGGTAATGCCTTCTCTCATGAATCTGGCATTCACCAAGATGGAGTCCTTAAAAATCCTCTTACTTATGAGATTATCACACCTGAATTGGTTGGTGTGAAGAGTAATAGTCTTCCGCTTGGAAAATTGTCTGGTCGCCATGCCTTTGTTGAAAAACTAAGAGATTTGGCTCTAGACTTTACTGAAGAAGACATCAAACCACTCTTTGCTAAGTTCAAGGCGCTGGCTGATAAGAAACAAGAAATCACAGATGCAGATATTCGAGCTCTGGTAGCTGGAATCATGGTTGAAAACCCAGAAGGATTCCACTTTGATGATTTACAACTTCAAACTCATGCAGATAATGACATCGAAGCGCTTGTTAGCCTGGCTAATATGGATGGTGAGAAGGTCGAGTTCAATGCGACAGGACAAGGTTCTGTTGAAGCCATCTTTAACGCTATTGACAAGTTCTTCAATCAATCTGTCCGCTTGGTATCCTACACTATCGATGCGGTAACAGATGGGATCGATGCCCAGGCTCGAGTCTTGGTCACTGTTGAAAACAGAGATACAGAAACCATCTTTAACGCAGCAGGTCTTGACTTCGATGTATTGAAGGCTTCGGCTATTGCCTATATCAATGCCAATACCTTTGTTCAAAAAGAGAATGCTGGTGAGATGGGGCGTAGCGTTTCCTACCGAGACATGCCTAGTGTGTAAAGGAGAAGGCTATGACAAAGAAAATAGTAGCTCTAGCAGGGGATGGAATCGGTCCAGAAATCATGGAAGCTGGTTTAACGGTTCTGGAAGCTCTAGCCGAAAAAACTGACTTTGACTATGTGATAGACAGGCGCCCCTTTGGAGGTGCAGGTATTGATGCTGCGGGGCATCCCTTACCTGATGAAACCCTCAAGGCATGTAGAGAAGCAGATGCTATTCTCCTAGCGGCTATCGGTAGTCCTCAATATGATGGAGCAGCGGTTCGGCCTGAACAAGGCTTGCTAGCTCTTCGTAAGGAACTCAATCTCTATGCCAATATTCGTCCTGTAAAAATCTTTGACAGTCTCAAGCATTTGTCACCTCTCAAACCAGAACGAATTGCTGGTGTAGACTTTGTTGTGGTGCGTGAGTTGACAGGTGGTATCTACTTTGGAGATCATATCCTTGAAGAGCGCAAAGCGCGTGATATCAACGACTACAGCTATGAGGAAGTAGAGCGGATTATTCGTAAGGCATTTGAAATCGCAAAAAATCGGAGAAAAATTGTTACAAGCATCGATAAGCAAAATGTTCTAGCGACATCAAAACTCTGGCGGATAGTAGCTGAGGAAGTTGCGCAGGATTTTCCAGATGTGACCTTGGAACACCAGTTGGTGGACTCAGCTGCTATGCTTATTATTACTAATCCTGCCAAGTTTGATGTCATTGTGACGGAGAATCTTTTCGGAGATATCTTATCTGATGAATCAAGCGTTCTATCAGGCACACTTGGCGTCATGCCATCAGCCAGTCATTCTGAAAAGGGGCCAAGTCTTTATGAGCCTATTCATGGTTCAGCACCTGATATTGCAGGTCAAGGAATTGCCAATCCTATCTCTATGATTTTGTCAGTTGCCATGATGCTGAGAGACAGTTTTGGACGTTATGAGGATGCAGAGCGTATCGAGCGTGCTGTTGAAGCTAGTTTAGCGGCTGGCATTTTAACAAGAGATATTGGAGGACAGGCTTCTACTAAGGAAATGACAGAAGCCATCATTGAAAGATTATGAAGATAAATGAAGGAATCACGCTTGCCCTCTTGATTTGGAATTTGCTGATTTTCTTGATTTATGGCATTGACAAATCAAAGGCAAGGAGAGGTGCTTGGCGCATCCCAGAGAAAATTCTCTTGACTATAGCACTTATCTGTGGTGGATTTGGTGCTTGGTTAGCAGGAGTCACCTTTCACCACAAGACTAGAAAATGGTATTTTAAAACGGTTTGGTTTTTTGGGATGGTGACCACACTAGTAGCCTTATATTTCATTTGGAGGTAATGGATGGCAGGAAAATCGATTTTTGATAAATTATGGGAGCGTCATGTCATCACAGGAGAAGAGGGGCAGCCCCAACTCATGTATGTGGATCAACACTATATTCACGAGGTGACCAGTCCCCAAGCCTTTCAGGGATTACGAGACGCAGGTCGCAGATTGAGACGGCCAGACTTGACATTTGGGACCTTTGATCACAATGTACCAACAGTCAACATCTATGATATTCGAGATGTGATTTCTAAGGCCCAAATTGATAAGCTTGCTGAAAATGTTGTGGAGTTTGGGATTGAACATGCTGCCCACGGTTCTGAAAAGCAGGGAATCGTTCACATGGTAGGTCCAGAGACAGGACGGACGCAACCAGGAAAATTCATTGTTTGTGGAGACAGTCACACAGCTACTCACGGAGCTTTCGGAGCTATAGCTTTTGGGATTGGGACCAGTGAGGTCGAGCATGTCTTTGCTACCCAGACCCTTTGGCAGGTCAAACCCAAGAAAATGCTGGTAGAATTCACTGGTGTTCCTCAAAAAGGAGTTTATTCTAAGGATTACATTCTCGCCTTAATTGCCAAGTACGGCGTTGCCTGTGGTGTTGGCTATGTGGTTGAATATCGTGGACAAGCCATTGATGCACTGACCATGGAAGAGAGAATGACCATCTGCAATATGTCCATCGAGTTTGGCTCCAAGATGGGAATTATGAATCCGGATCAGACTACCTATGACTATCTCAAAGGACGGGAATGCGTTCCCGAAGCTTTTGAGGAGGCTGTGGCGGATTGGAAAATCCTAGTCAGCGATGATGATGCTGTTTATGATAAAGTTATCCGGATGGATGTCTCAGACTTGGCTCCTATGGTGACCTGGGGAACCAATCCTGCTATGGGCGTCGACTTTGACAGTAGTTTTCCAGAAATTAAGGATATGAACGATGAACGAGCTTATCATTACATGGATTTGGAGCCTGGTCAAAAGCCAGCGGACATTGAACTAGGCTATATCTTTATCGGTTCTTGTACTAATGCTCGTCTTAGTGACTTGCAACTGGCTGCTCGTTTTGTCAAAGGAAAGAAAATTGCTCCCAATCTAACGGCAATCGTAGTACCTGGTTCTCGTCCTGTCAAACGAGCTGCTGAGAAGTTGGGCTTGGACAAGGTTTTCCTAGACGCTGGCTTTGAGTGGAGAGACCCAGGTTGCTCTATGTGCTTAGGGATGAATCCGGACAAGGTGCCTGATGGTGTTCACTGCGCCTCAACTAGTAACCGTAACTTTGAAGACAGACAAGGATTTGGTGCTATGACCCATCTCTGCAGTCCAGCCATGGCAGCTGCGGCAGCTATTGCAGGGCGCTTCGTAGATGTTCGGCAAATGCCAGAGGCCCAGTAAGGAGAGGATATGGAGAAATTTATAGTTTATACGGGAACGACCGTTCCTCTCATGAACGATAACATCGACACCGACCAAATACTCCCCAAGCAGTTTCTCAAGTTGATTGATAAAAAAGGCTTTGGTAAGTACCTCATGTATGCTTGGCGTTATCTAGACGACAAATATACTGAGGACCCAAACTTTGTCTTTAATCGACCTGAATATCGTAAAGCTAGTATTCTCATCTCAGGGGATAACTTTGGGGCAGGTTCTTCGAGAGAACACGCAGCTTGGGCTCTAGCCGACTATGGTTTTAAGGTTGTGATTGCAGGATCTTTTGGGGACATTCATTACAATAATGAACTCAATAATGGCATGTTGCCTATTGTTCAGCCTAGGGAGGTTAGAGAAAAGCTAGCCCAACTCAAACCGACCGACCAGGTAACTGTAGACTTGGAACAACAAAAAATCATTTCACCAGTTGGAGAATTCTCCTTTGAGATCGATAGTGATTGGAAACACAAGCTTTTAAATGGTTTGGATGATATCGGAATTACTTTGCAGTATGAAGATTTGATTGCTGCCTATGAAAAACAACGACCAGCCTACTGGCAGGATTAGAAAAAATAGAAAAGGAAATAGAACTATGACAAAACACATTCAATGGAACGGAACACTTTCTCAAGAAGGCTATGACATTTTAAAAGGTGAGGGCGGATGTATTGTTTGTCCTACAAAAGTTGGTTACATTATCATGACTAGCGACAAGGCAGGTCTTGAACGTAAGTTCGCAGCCAAAGAACGTAACCGTAACAAACCAGGTGTTGTACTTTGTGGTAGCATGGACGAGCTTCGCGCTTTAGCACAACTCAACCCAGAAATTGAAGCCTTCTACCAAAAACATTGGGACGAAGACATCCTACTTGGTTGTATCCTTCCATGGAAACCTGAAGCCTTTGAGAAATTGAAAGCATACGGTGATGGCCGTGAAGAACTGATGACTGATGTGCGTGGAACGAGCTGTTTTGTTATCAAATTCGGGAAAGCAGGAGAACAGTTAGCTGCCAAACTTTGGGAAGAAGGTAAGATGGTCTACGCCTCATCAGCTAACCTATCTGGTAAAGGAAACCGCGGTAAGGTGGAAGGTATCGGAGAACGTATCGAAGGAGCAGTGGACCTTGTCATCGAGGCAGACGACTACGTGGCATCCATCCAACCGGACAAAACAATCGAAACTCGCTACGAGCAGGGTGTGATGGTGTCTATGGTTGATAAAGACGGCAAACTCATTCCAGAACAAGGAGGAGCTCGTTCAACCTCACCAGCCCCAGTTGTGATTCGTAAAGGGCTTGACATTGATAAAATCATGATGCATTTGTCAGATACCTTTAACTCATGGGACTACCGTCAGGGTGAATATTATTAAGTTGAGTAGAACCTAAACGCCTATCCTTTCACATGTTTTTATATATAGTGATTTCTGAGAATTAATTAGACATAATGAAAATAATCGTCTAAAAATTTTAAAAATTCAGTATAGAACATGCAAAATCCTAGAAAAAAAGGTAAAATAAAGATAGAAATTGATAGCGATTACATTTTGAAGTGAGTTTGAAGTAAGGTAGTTTATTAGTGGGATTTATCATTAGAAGACCCTGATTTATACAGATTACCGTTCGCTTAATGTAACTCATAATATATAAAGACTAAGTGGTATTTGAGTGCTTAAAAGTCCAAGATACTGTTTAAGAGGTTTTACGAGTAGTTTGTCTACTGAAAACAAGCTGATAGAACCTCGCCATCATCATATAAATATTAGAATTATCCATTTAACGTCGTTCTTTCGCTTTCTACACTCTCCTTGTTAGCTTACTGAGAGTTGTAGGTGATGACAGCTAGAATTATACTGTAAGTGGCTCATTTAGACTCCCTTCGCATGTTTTGCTACTTGCAGTTGGGGTCTAAGTGGGCTTTTTTGAGTTATAATTGATTAGTTGTCAACAATATTTTTAATAGTTGATATGCCTAGAATTGCTCATACCAGTAATCACAATGAATGGGAGGTGGAAAGGATTATTTAAATAGAAAGGCGGTAGGCAAGTGAGTTATTAATGGCTCGATGACAAAAGAAAAGAGGCGCATTATGGGACTTATTAGAGCAGGTGCAGGAGGCAAGTTTTGATTAGAATAGACGAGTGAATGAGATAGACTTTCAAATCTATTTTAGGAGAAAGGGAAGGTTTTAAAATGAAAAAATTATTTAGCTTGATATTGGCACTTCTGTTACTTATCACGCTTGGAGCTTGTGGAAAATCAGGTGGAAGAGCGGACGATGCCTTAGTGGGCAAATACGTAGCGGTTAGTGGAACGGCCATGGGAGTAACGCTCTCTGGTGATGATATGGCTGGCTTCAAACTCGAATTGATGAGTGGAGGCAAGGCGAAACTAAACGTAGAAGGAACAACTGCAGAAGGTAAATGGAAAAATGATGATAACACGTTAACTCTTACTATTGAAAATACTGATATGGTTGGCAAGCTTGGTAAGGATACGATTACATTTGAAAGCATCTTGAAAGAGCTTGTCGGAACTTCAATGGATGTAAAACTTGCAAAAGAAGGAACGGATGCAGCGAAACCTGAGAACTTCTTGCCAGAAGAAGAGAAAGCTCTCTTAGGAGACTGGGTAGGCGCGTCTGTAGCGGATGTAATGGATGCAGACGCATCTGGAGAAATAGCACCAGATTCCTTGAAGGCAACTTTAAAGGCAGATCATACTTCTACAATCACCTATAAAGGAGAAGTAATTGCCACTCCTAAATGGAGTTATGTGACAGGTACCATTATATTTGAAGGTAAGGTTGCTGGAAATGCGAGTCTATACAGTGAACAAAAAGATGGAGTCTTTAAAATAACTTATAGCGGAGATAAGTATTATACCTTTACAATGAAATCATCTAAAGGAGATTAGGATAATAAATGGGCTAAATCAGTGCGGTGATGGTATGGAACTGTCATCGCACTTTTGGATTGGCTAAGGTAGTTATCAACTATAATTTACGAATCTAGTAATTTTTAGTGATTTTCAGAAAATTTTGATTGCAATAAAAACCGAACAATATTATTTTATGAATGAAATTATTTGACAAAATCTGTACTTTGGTGTAGAATTAGTTAAGGAAACGTCGGAAAAGACGTAGTGATGCGAAGGCATAGGTAGGTCATTACAAAAGAAACGAGACATCGATATGTTAAATGAATTTCCAATTTTTGATTACGAAGATATTCAGTTGATCCCTAATAAATGTGTCATTAAAAGCCGTGCAGAAGCGGATACAAGTGTCACACTTGGAAATCACACTTTCAAACTACCTGTTGTACCAGCAAATATGCAGACGATTTTAGATGAGAACGTAGCAGAACAACTTGCTAAAGGTGGTTATTTCTACATTATGCACCGTTTTGATGAGGCGGGGCGCATTTCTTTTATCAAACGCATGCATGATCAAGGGCTCATTGCTTCCATTTCTGTAGGTGTCAAGGACTATGAGTATGACTTTGTTAGCCAGCTCAAGACTGATGCTCCTGAGTATATCACGATTGATATTGCTCACGGTCATGCAGATAGTGTGATTTCTATGATTCAGCACATCAAGAAAGAATTACCAGACACTTTTGTCATTGCTGGGAATGTAGGGACACCAGAAGCTGTGCGTGAATTGGAAAATGCTGGTGCCGATGCTACTAAGGTTGGAATCGGTCCTGGTAAGGTTTGTATCACCAAGGTCAAGACTGGTTTTGGTACAGGTGGTTGGCAGTTGGCAGCACTTCGCTGGTGTGCAAAGGCTGCGCGTAAGCCGATCATCGCTGATGGTGGAATTCGTACTCATGGCGACATTGCCAAGTCTATCCGTTTCGGTGCTAGTATGGTCATGATTGGTTCCCTCTTTGCAGGTCATATCGAAAGCCCAGGCAAGACAATCGAAGTCGATGGGGAACAGTTCAAAGAATACTATGGTTCAGCTTCTCAATACCAAAAAGGAGCTTACAAAAACGTGGAAGGCAAACGTATCTTACTTCCTGCCAAGGGGCATTTGCAAGACACCCTTACTGAGATGGAGCAAGATTTGCAAAGTGCCATTTCCTACGCAGGAGGACACAAGGTTGCTGACCTCAAGCACGTTGATTATGTAATCGTGAAAAACTCTATCTGGAATGGGGATGCTTCCCACTAATAGACGCTTAATCCACCCATAAAAAACTTGTTATTAGAGCAAATTTCTGTTATAATAAAACAAGTTTCCACCCTTAGTGTAATGGATATCACGTAAGATTCCGGTTCTTAAGATGGGGGTTCGATTCCCTCAGGGTGGATGTAAACAGCCTAAAAAAGCCTTTAAATAAGGCTTTTTTCTTTATATTGCCTCCAAAATTGGAAATTTTCTTCTAAAAAATGCCCAAATTCCCTCTAGTCCCGTTTTAAAGTGACTCAGAGGGCTTTTTTTGTTATAATAGAAAGGATCGTAATTATTAGAAAGAGGTCAGTATGAAAGAATTACAAACTGTACTGAAGAAGCGTTTTGCAATCGAATTTGCAGACAAAAACTTACTGGAAACGGCCTTTACTCATACGAGTTATGCCAATGAGCACCGCCTCTTAAAAATTTCACACAATGAGCGCTTGGAATTTTTAGGAGACGCTGTTCTGCAATTATTGATTTCAGAATATCTGTATAAAAAATATCCTAAGAAACCAGAGGGTGATTTGTCCAAACTCCGTGCCATGATTGTTCGCGAGGAGAGTTTGGCTGGTTTTGCGCGTGATTGCCAGTTTGATCAGTTTATCAAGCTAGGTAAAGGAGAAGAAAAGTCTGGTGGGCGCAATCGTGACACCATTCTTGGCGATGCTTTTGAAGCCTTTCTGGGAGCGTTGCTTTTAGACAAGGATGTTGCTAAGGTAAAAGAGTTTATCTATCAGGTCATGATTCCCAAGGTTGAAGCAGGTGATTTTGAAATGATTAAGGATTACAAGACACACTTGCAAGAGTTGCTCCAAGTCAATGGAGATGTGGATATTCGCTACCAGGTTATCTCTGAGATAGGACCTGCTCATGATAAGGTTTTTGATGTAGAAGTTCTGGTTGAGGGCAAGAGCATCGGAAAGGGCCAAGGCCGTTCTAAGAAGTTAGCAGAGCAGGAAGCCGCGAGAAATGCAGTGGAGAAAGGGCTGGATTCATGTATTTAAAGGAAATTGAGATCCAGGGATTCAAGTCCTTTGCTGACAAGACCAAGGTCGTTTTTGACCAAGGCGTAACAGCTGTCGTTGGGCCCAATGGTTCTGGGAAGTCAAATATTACAGAAAGTTTGCGTTGGGCCTTGGGGGAGTCCAGTGTTAAGAGTCTCCGTGGTGGCAAGATGCCCGATGTCATTTTTGCTGGGACCGAAAGTCGTAAGCCGCTCAATTATGCCTCTGTTGTCGTGACCTTGGATAATGAAGATGGTTTTATCAAGGATGCAGGGCAAGTCATTAAGGTAGAACGCCATATCTACCGTAGTGGAGATAGCGAGTATCGAATTGATGGCAAGAAAGTCCGTTTGCGTGATGTGCACGACCTTTTCTTAGATACAGGTTTGGGACGTGATTCCTTCTCTATTATTTCCCAAGGGAAGGTTGAGGAGATTTTCAATTCCAAGCCAGAGGAACGCCGAGCTATTTTTGAAGAAGCTGCTGGAGTTTTAAAATACAAGACTCGTCGAAAAGAAACAGAGAGTAAACTGCAACAAACTCAAGACAATCTGGATCGTCTTGAGGACATTATCTATGAGTTAGATAATCAAATCAAACCTCTTGCCAAACAAGCCGAGAATGCTCGCAAGTTTCTCGACTTGGATGGTCAACGTAAGGCCATTTATTTGGATGTACTGGTTGCCCAAATCAAGGAAAATAAGGCTGAACTTGATCTGACAGAAGAAGAACTAACTCAGGTTCAGGAGCTTTTTACTAGCTATTACCAAAAACGTGAAGAGTTAGAAGAAGAAAATCAAACTCTTAAAAAGAAACGCCAAGATCTCCAAGCTCAAATGTCCAAAGACCAAGGAAGCTTGATGGATCTGACGAATCTGATAAGTGATTTAGAACGAAAATTAGCCCTATCAAAACTAGAGTCCGAGCAAGTAGCCCTCAATCAACAAGAAGCACAGGCCCGTTTGACTGCTTTGGAAGATAAGAGAAAGGCGCTAAGTACAGAGAAGGCTGAAAAAGAAGCAAATCTGGCACAGTTAGAGGAAAGTCTAGCTGAAAATAACAAGGAACTCAATCGTTTAGAAGCAGAATTGTTGGATTTCTCAGACGATCCTGACCAGATGATAGAGCTCTTGCGAGAACGCTTTGTGGCTCTTTTACAAGAAGAAGCGGATGTCTCAAACCAGTTGACTCGAATAGAGAATGAACTAGAGAACAGCCGTCAGCTATCTCAAAAACAAGCAGATCAAGTTGAGAAACTGAAAGAACAACTGGCTACAGCTAAAGAGAAGGCCAGTCAACAGCAGGCTGAGCTTGAAACTGCCAAGGAGCAGGTTCAGAAATTATTGGCTGACTACCAAGCTAGTGCTAAGGAGCAAGAGGAGCAGAAAGTTTCTTACCAAGCTCAGCAGAGTCAACTCTTTGATCGTCTGGATAGTCTCAAAAACAAGCAGGCTAGAGCCCAAAGCTTAGAAAACATTCTAAGAAATCATAGTAATTTTTACGCGGGTGTTAAGAGTGTTCTCCAAGAAAAAGACCGCCTAGGTGGGATTATTGGTGCAGTCAGTGAGCATCTGACTTTTGATGTTCATTATCAAACTGCCCTAGAAATTGCGCTTGGAGCCAGCAGTCAGCACATCATCGTAGAAGATGAGAACGCGGCAACCAAGGCTATTGATTTCCTCAAGCGCAACAGAGCCGGTCGTGCGACCTTCCTTCCTTTGACAACGATTAAGGCGCGTACAATTTCCAGTCAGAATCAAGATGCTATTGCATCAAGTGCAGGCTTCCTTGGAATGGCTGATGAGTTGGTGTCGTTTGACAAGAGACTAGAAGCCATTTTCAAGAACTTGTTAGCTACGACGGCTATCTTTGATACCGTAGAACATGCGCGTGCCGCTGCTCGCCAAGTTCGCTATCAAGTTCGTATGGTGACACTGGATGGCACAGAATTGCGTACAGGTGGTTCCTATGCGGGGGGTGCCAATCGTCAGAATAACAGCATCTTCATCAAGCCAGAACTGGAGCAATTACAAAAAGAAATTGCTGAAGAAGAAGCTAGTCTGCGTTCAGAAGAAGCGACTTTAAAGACCTTGCAAGACGAGATGGCAGTATTAACAGAAAGATTGGAAGCTATCAAATCTCAGGGTGAGCAAGCTCGTATCCAAGAGCAAGGCTTGTCCCTCGCTTATCAGCAAACTAGTCAGCAGGTCGAAGAACTAGAAACTCTTTGGAAACTTCAAGAAGAGGAGTTAAATCGTCTTTCTGAAGGAGATTGGCAAGCGGATAAGGAAAAATGCCAAGAGCGCCTTTCTACTATCGCAAGTGAAAAGCAAAATCTAGAAGCTGAGATTGAAGAGATTAAGTCTAATAAAAATGCCATTCAAGAACGCTATCAAAACTTGCAGGAACAAGTAGCGCAAGCACGCTTGCTTAAGTCAGAACTGCAAGGACAAAAGCGGTATGAAGTGACTGATATTGAACGCTTAGGCAAGGAACTGGATAATCTGGATATCGAGCAAGAGGAGATTCAGCGCCTCCTCCAAGAAAAGGTTGATAACCTTGAGAAAGTGGATACGGATTTGCTAAGCCAGCAGGTGGAAGAGGCCAAAACTCAGAAAGCCAATCTTCAACAAGGTCTGATTCGCAAGCAGTTTGAGTTGGATGATATCGAAGGTCAACTAGATGATATTGCCAGTCATTTGGATCAGGCTCATCAGCAGAACGAGGAGTGGATTCGCAAACAAACACGTGCTGAAGCTAAGAAGGAAAAAGTCAGCGAACGCTTGCGCCATCTACAAGCTCAATTAACAGACCAGTATCAGATTAGTTATACTGAAGCTCTAGAAAAGGCTCATGAACTGGAAAATCTCACTCTGGCAGAGCAAGAGGTTAAGGATTTAGAGAAGGCTATTCGCTCGCTGGGTCCTGTCAACCTGGACGCTATTGACCAGTACGAAGAAGTTCACAACCGTCTTGATTTCCTCAATAGCCAACGAGACGATATTTTATCTGCGAAAAATCTGCTTCTTGAGACCATCACAGAGATGAATGATGAGGTTAAGGAACGTTTCAAATCAACCTTTGAGGCTATTCGTGAGTCCTTTAAAGTGACCTTTAGACAGATGTTTGGCGGTGGTCAGGCAGACTTGATATTGACTGAGGGCGATCTTTTAACAGCTGGTGTGGAGATTTCTGTTCAACCACCAGGTAAGAAAATCCAATCTCTCAACCTCATGAGTGGTGGTGAGAAAGCCCTATCAGCTCTGGCTCTGCTCTTCTCAATCATCCGAGTTAAGACTATCCCTTTTGTCATCTTGGACGAGGTAGAGGCGGCGCTAGACGAAGCCAATGTCAAACGTTTTGGGGATTATCTTAACCGCTTTGACAAGGATAGTCAGTTTATCGTCGTGACCCACCGTAAGGGGACGATGGCGGCAGCGGACTCTATCTATGGAGTTACCATGCAAGAATCAGGTGTTTCTAAGATTGTTTCGGTTAAATTAAAAGACTTGGAAGAAACAGTAGACTAGTTACCAAATGATAGCATCTCTTAGGAGGTGCTATTTTTTAAAACTAAAGTGCTAAATTTTCTCTTGAGGTCAGTTCAGGCGCAAAAAACGACATTTGGGATTTCCTCTTAGCGAAAAGGCTTTCTCTATGATATAATAGTTTCATGATTACAACAGTACCTATTAAGAACGAAAAAGATATTGCAGTACCGGGTAAAACAGTCCTTGTACTAGGTTATTTTGATGGCATCCACAAGGGGCATCAGAAACTTTTTGAAGTGGCCAGTAAGGCTTCTATGAAGGATTATCTGCCAGTTGTCGTGATGACCTTTACAGAGTCGCCAAAACTTGCCTTACAACCTTACCAACCCGAGCTCATGCTCCATATCGTCAATCATGAGGAACGAGAGCATAAGATGAAGTGGCACGGGGTAGAGGCTCTTTTCTTACTTGACTTTAGTAGCAAATTTGCTAGTTTAACGGGTCAAGAATTCTTTGATACCTATGTTCGAGCTTTAAAACCAGCGATTATTGTAGCAGGATTTGACTATACCTTTGGCTCTGATAAGAAAACTGCGGATGACCTGAAGGACTATTTTGATGGAGAGATCATCATTGTTCCTCCGGTCGAGGATGAAAAGGGCAAGATTAGTTCTACACGGATTCGCCAAGCTATTCTTGATGGAGATGTCAAGGAAGTCAAGCATCTGCTCGGCACACCGCTCCCATCTCGTGGAATGGTCGTTCATGGAAATGCTCGTGGGTGGACTATCGGTTATCCAACAGCCAATCTGGTCCTAAGAGATAGAACCTATATGCCAGCAGACGGTGTTTACGTAGTCGATGTGGAAGTGCAACGCCAAAGATATCGTGGCATGGCAAGTGTTGGGAAAAATGTTACTTTCGATGGCGAAGAACCACGCTTTGAAGTCAATATTTTTGACTTTTCAGACGATATTTACGGTGAGACAGTCATGGTCTACTGGCTGGACCGTGTTCGAGATATGGTCAAATTTGACTCCGTAGAGGAACTGGTAGACCAACTCCAGAAAGACGAAGAGATTGCTCGGAACTGGAAGGATGGAGAGTCTATCATTCAAGAGTCTCAGGTATAGAAAACGTCTGAATAAGCTAATGGAAGGTTTAGTTTATTTGATTGTAGTTTTGAAAGAGTGATATATTTCTCTTTCAGTTCCCATAATTCCCAATTTTAGCAACTATATATGTTCAGAATATAGACGAGGCTTTATTATGCAAACGCAAGAAGAAATGAATGTTCTGGTACCTGAAAAATTAGCAGAAATTGAGCGTGATTATGGAGTTACAGTTTTGTGGGCTATCGAGTCTGGTAGTCGTGCCTGGGGTTTTGAGTCTCCCGATAGTGACTTTGATGTACGATTTATCTACAAACACAAGCAAGATTTTTATCTCCGTTTAAATGAACAGCGTGATGTTATCGAGCTACCAATTGACGATACTTGGGATGTGAGTGGCTGGGATTTAGACAAGACTTTAAAACTCCTTTATAAGTCAAATCCTACACTGTTTGAATGGTTACAGTCACCAATTGTTTGTCAGCAAACGGATTTTATCGAGCGTATACGTCCTCTTGCCAACCAGTATTTTTCAGAGAAAAAATGCTTCACCATTACTTGAACACTGCTAGAACTCAAATGAATAAGTATCTTTCAGGAGACAAGGTCAAACCTAAAAAGTATTTCTATGCGCTGCGTCCTATTTTGGCTTGCCGTTGGATTGAAAAATACCATTCTATTCCGCCGATTTTATTTGATGATTTGGTGAAAGAATTGCTTCCTGATGAGATGAAAGAGCATGTGTCAAGATTGCTTGACATTAAGATAAACAGTCCTGAAGGTATGGAAATTGAGCCTATAAAGCCAATTCAAGATTATATTTTAGATAATATCCAAGAGCTCGATGCCTACATCCAAAACGTTACTGAGGAGAAAAAAGAGTGGGAAACCCTAAATCAATTTTTCCTTGAAGAATTAGGGCACGACTGAGGTTGTTTATGGGTAAATGGACATGTAAATGTGGGCAAGAAATGAACGACCATAGATCGCCCGATCCAAATGCTTATTCAGTTTATTCGGATGAGTTGTTTGAAGAAATCATGAATAAAGCTGACGACCATAATAAAATTTCTTATGATGAGATTTCTGCAGCATCTTTTTATATGTGGAAGTGTCCTGAATGTGGCAGTTTCATGGTTTTTGGCGAAGACGGGGGTAGAGATTGCTTTACTTTTTATGAACGCCAAGAAGCAGAAAAGGTTGAACCTCTCTTTGATCCGGATCAAGAACTAAATCTTGTTGTAGTTGAGTTTCAGGAGGGAGGGAATGGCTATACTTATATCTGTGATGACCCAAATATCCATATTGGACATGCTGTAGTTGTCTCAGTAGGAAAGGAAAATACTGAAAAAACTGCTTTAGTCGTACAGAAGTATCATGCCCTACCAAAGGATATCACTTTTCCTGTTGAAAAGTTAAAACGAGTCATCCGTAGATATTCACATTTCGACCCACACACTTCAAAAATCGTTTATAGAAATTTAATTAAGCTTGGAAGAATTCTTGATGCTTGCTCTAAAAACGCTAAACCTGCTAATCAGCAATATTATAGTATCAAAACTCCCTTAGGCTATTTCTGGTTAGAATTAAATGGAGTTCCGATTCCAATGAAAATCACACAGATTCAAGTCAGAGATAAAAAGTACTAAGTAGAAGGTGCCTTTTATATTAAGCCTTCAGAGATTAACTGTAGAAAATTCTATGAACTGGAATTATGTGCAGATTTTGATATTGATGCTTCTAGATGGATTGATGTTCTTTCTGATGAAAATGTTTGGGACAATAGCTGGGAACTAAATGGTCTTCAATTTGGTATTACTGCAGGGGAATCTCCAGAATTTGAAGACGAAGTTGTTGCAAGAAAATATAGTCGTATCCCACTTTATTATGACTGCCACCCTGAATTTGAAGATTATTATGGCTTCAGTTTAGCTTGGAAAAAATACAAGTCTGATAGCGATTTATCAATAGATTTCTATACAACGTAAGATGCAGGAGAATAAGCATGAATCAAGCATGGGAATTATTGTTTGAAGGCAAAATTGAAGAGGCTAAAAAATTAGTTGAAGCTGATTTTTCTTTGGAAACTTGCACTAATTTTAGTTTATTAAATTTGATGGGCTATATCTATCTTGAAGAGCAAAATTATAACGAGTGCTTAAGTATCTACCAGCGTTATATTGACTTAGCCCGAACTAAAAGTGACCAAGAAAATGAACATATAGGCTATCATCAGTTAGCGATGGTTTACAGGAAAATGGGCCATTTTCAAAAAGCTCTACTCTATATCGATCAGGAAATGCAAATTATAAAAAAATATTTTCCCAATGATGCTTTGAAATTTTCTGTTAACAACTATGAACAAGGCTATCTTCGTTTAAAGTTGGGAAATCTAGAAGAGGCAGAAAGCTATATGCAAAAATCCCTAGATTTTGCTTTGACAGCTGAGGACTTCATTGCCCAAGCCTGTTCCTATAGAGGGATGGGAGAGATTTATCTGAAGCAAAATTCAAATAAATCACGCAATTATTTTTATCAATCTATTCAACTCTTTGAAAAAGCTGAGGATAAAATTGGAGCAGACGAGGTAAGAGCTTTATTACAAAATGAGAAGTAGTCCAACTGAGCTGAAGAAAAGCAGTAAAAAGCGGAGATTCATGGCGCAGAAAAGAGGCTAGTTCATAATTTCAACAACTGGAAGTTATGAACTAGTCTCAAAAGTCTGACTGAAAAAATCCAGTTATAGGACTTAGTGCATTTATATTATGTCTTCATTTTACAGAAACCGAAAGTAAATAACTATTTTTAATATAAAATTTTGTCTTTTATCATATTTTTTTGAAAAAAGCTAGTAATTTGACTGAAAAAATTTGCAATTCTCTACAAGAAAATATATAATATAGTTGAGATGGAAAAACGTTTTTCAAAAGGAGGTGCACATTATGTTCTTAGGATTCTACTTCCGTTTTTGGTTCCGCGTTTGGTGGCGTTAATAGAGGTTAGTGGTTGTTAAATTAAACTCAAATAGCTTTATGCCAGTAAGAAACTGAAATATTCAGTTTAATATGAGTTTTATTTTTTCTAGTAAATTAACGTTTTCTATCACAACTCTATTGCAGTTAAGCTATGATATGTGATGATTGTCAACCCTATCTTATTAACATTTTTATGGTCTCGAGAAATCTTATTTCTTGGGACTTTTTCTATTGTTTGAAAGGTTGTGTGTTGATTTTGTTGAGCTAGGAGAACAAAAAAGACAAGCTACTTTAAAAAGTAATTTGTCTGTTGTTGGGTCACTTTTTATTAAAACACACGATAGACATAAGGATTTTCTGGTTTGTCTACTTTTGTGAAACTCTCAACTTCTAGTGTTGGGAGTTTTTGTTTGAGTTCTTTATGGTAGTGGAAGGTCAGGGTTCCCCTAGCGGTAATCCAGGTATTGTCAGGATACTGACGTGAGTTTCCCTTTGTTAAGAGTCCATATACACCAGAGTCGGCGATACAGTGAATGATTCCAAAGCGAAAGAGGAACTGGCTATCTGGATGGCTAGGATCGTTATAAACAAAGCCTGTAAACTCGATTTTCTTCCCTTCAAACTCCTGAGGATAGTCATAGAGAACTTCCATGACCTCCATATAGTTTTCATCAGTGACTTGAATAGTTGGCTGGGCGAGGTATTTGTCAGCTGTAGCCCTCATTTCCTTTTCATAAGCAGATTTTGAAAAATAGGTGCTGGTATCGGGTTTGAGGTATTGACTGGATGTACCTTCGCTTGCCTGAATGGCTGTGTCGATTCCCTCAGCAAGTGGGAAATGATATCCTTTGGCAGATACGGTTCTCGAGTCCAAACTTACTGTCGGAAAGGCAACTCCAATCAAAAGAGGTAGCGACAGTAAAAAGAAGCTGATTCGTCTAGCTCGACGACTTTCCAAATGGCTGTGAGAGTTGATTTTCTTGATCCAGATGTAGAATTGGACCAGAGCCAACAGAAGAGAAAGAACCATAGAAATATAGACTAGATAGGAATAGTGGAGATTGATGTAGTGGCTAAGCTTGCCAGATAGCTGCATATACAGAGTTAGGGAAAAATAGCCCAGTAGAATGAAAAATCGGATCATAGCATCACCCCCATCATGTAAGAATAAAGTAAGACAAGCACTGTCACAATGCCCATGAATTGCCAGATGAAGCGCGCTTTGAGATAGTGTTTCATCATGAGGAGATTTTTGATATCAAGCATGGGGCCAATGACCAGAAAAGCAAGGACTGGCGCTAGGCCGAAGCTCGAGAGGAGAGAAGCGCCGATAAAGGCGTCCGCCTCGCTACAAAGAGAGAGGAGAAAGGCTAGAAACATGAGCAAGAGAATCGCAAGTATTGGACTTGCGCTGATAGAGGTCAGGATCCGAGTCGGGACATAGACCTGCACGATAGCCGCAAAGAGACAACCAAAGACCAAGTAACGCCCCATATCGAAAAACTCATCAATAGCCTGTATAAATACCTGAAAGACCTTTCTAGCAGGAGTCAAGTGTGAAAAGTCATGTTCATGACAAGTAATAGAATTCTCTTTTTGAATGGGTCTCTTCCAGAAAAATCCTAGGAAAATCCCAAGCACCAAAGCAATCACAATAGCTCCCAGCGCTCGCAAGAAGGCAAATTTTATTGAATTGCCAAAGGCAGAATAAGTAGCGAAAAGAACGATAGGATTGATAATGGGAGCAGTCACCAGAAAGGGAACTGCCGTGTAGCTGGGCACTTTCTTTTCCAGAAAACGACTGATGATGGGAATGATTCCACACTCGCAGGATGGAAAGAGAAAGCCAATGAAGGTACCAAAAAAGATCCTCCCCCAACGATTGCGAGGAAGAAACTCATAAACTTTATCAGGTGTGATATAGACCTCAATCAATCCCGAAATGAGACTCCCAATCAAGACAAAAGGAAGGGCTTCAATCATGATGGAGAGAAAAATAGCCCCCGCTTGTAATACACTAGGAGGAAGAGATTGGAAAACTGTCATCTATTTTTTCTTCTCAACTTTTTCTTTTTTGTCTTTGTCATCTGGGAAAGTGACTTGTGTTAAGTCAGGAAGTTTGGCGAATTCTTCAAACATCTTGTCCAAGTCATCGGTTTTTGTAAATTTAACAGCCATGGGCCTACCTCTTTTCTACATTCTACCTCTATTATACTATTATTTTACGGAAATGGGATTATTTTGATAATTAAAGAGGTAAAAAAGGTAGGACGAAACAAGGGCTGTTCCTTATGGTATAATAGGTTTATGGATAAAAAATATGAAAAAATCTCCCAAGATTTGGGTGTAACCTTAAAGCAAATCGATACTGTTCTAAGTTTGACGGCAGAAGGGGCGACGATTCCCTTCATCGCGCGTTATCGGAAGGACATGACTGGTAGTCTGGATGAGGTGGCGATTAAGGGCATTATCGACCTGGATAAAAGTCTGACTAATCTCAATGACCGCAAGGAAGCTGTCTTAGCTAAGATTCAAGAACAAGATAAGCTGACCAAGGAACTGGAAGAAGCTATCTTAGCTGCCGAAAAATTAGCAGACGTAGAAGAACTTTATCTTCCTTACAAGGAAAAGCGTCGGACCAAGGCAACTATTGCCCGTGAAGCTGGACTCTTTCCTCTTGCTCGCTTGATCTTGCAGAATGTAGATGGCTTAGAGAAAGAGGCTGAGAAGTTTGTCTGTGAAGGATTTACGACTGGTCAAGAAACCTTGGCTGGGGCAGTTGATATTTTGGTCGAAGCCTTATCTGAAGATGTCAATTTGCGTTCACTGACCTATCAGGAAGTGTTGAGACACTCTAAAATCACTTCGCAAGTCAAGGATGAAAGTCTCGATGAAAAACAAGTTTTTCAGATTTATTATGATTTTTCAGAGACAGTTGGCAACATGCAGGGCTATCGTACCTTGGCTCTCAATCGTGGGGAGAAACTAGGCGTCTTAAAAGTCGGCTTTGAACATGCGACGGATCGTATTCTTGCCTTCTTTGCTGCTCGTTTCAAGGTGAAAAATGCCTATATTGATGAAGTTGTTCAACAATCCGTTAAGAAAAAAGTTTTGCCAGCTATCGAACGACGCATTCGGACAGAATTGACTGAGAAGGCAGAAGAAGGGGCTATCCAACTCTTTTCTGACAATCTGCGCAATCTCCTCTTGGTTGCTCCGTTGAAAGGGCGCGTGGTTCTAGGATTTGACCCTGCTTTTCGTACAGGTGCCAAGCTGGCTGTCGTAGATGCAACAGGGAAAATGCTGACGACCCAAGTCATCTATCCTGTTAAACCAGCCTCTGTTCGTCAGATTGAAGAAGCCAAGCGAGACTTAGCAGACTTGATTGGTCAGTATGGCGTAGAAATTATTGCTATCGGAAATGGAACGGCCAGTCGGGAAAGTGAAGCCTTTGTGGCGGAAGTTCTGAAAGATTTTCCTAAAGTCAGCTATGTTATCATCAATGAAAGTGGCGCTTCGGTTTATTCTGCCAGTGAACTTGCTCGTCAGGAATTTCCAGACCTAACCGTTGAAAAACGCTCTGCTATCTCTATCGCTCGACGTTTGCAAGATCCCCTTGCCGAATTGGTCAAAATCGATCCCAAGTCAATCGGTGTCGGTCAGTACCAGCACGATGTTAGTCAGAAGAAACTGTCTGAGAGTCTGGACTTTGTCGTCGATACCGTGGTCAACCAAGTTGGTGTCAATGTCAATACAGCTAGTCCTGCTCTTCTTTCCCACGTAGCTGGACTCAATAAAACTATCTCTGAAAATATCGTCAAATATCGTGAGGAAGAAGGAAAAATCACTTCGCGCGCCCAAATCAAGAAAGTTCCTCGTCTAGGTGCCAAGGCCTTTGAACAGGCTGCTGGTTTCCTCCGTATTACTGAAAGTAGCAATATCCTCGACAATACAGGAGTTCACCCAGAAAACTACGCTGCCGTTAAGGAGCTCTTCAAACGTTTGGATATTAAGGACTTGAATGAAGAGGCACAAAACAAGCTTAAGTCGCTTTCAGTTAAGGAGATGTCGCAAGAACTGAATCTCGGCCCAGAAACCCTTAAAGATATCATTTCCGACCTTCTCAAACCAGGTCGTGATTTTCGTGATTCCTTTGATGCTCCTGTACTCCGTCAAGATGTACTGGATATCAAAGACTTAAAAGTGGGCCAGAAGCTGGAAGGTGTAGTGCGTAATGTCGTTGATTTCGGTGCCTTCGTTGATATTGGGATTCACGAGGATGGCCTCATTCATATTTCCCACATGAGTCGCAAATTTATCAAACATCCCAGCCAAGTGGTGTCTGTCGGAGATTTGGTAACGGTTTGGGTTAAGAAAATCGATACTGAACGTGAAAAAGTCAATCTGTCGCTCCTCGCTCCAGATGAATCTAACTGAGTACGTTCAGTCTGTTTCCCTCGAAGACTTTGGTAGACCTTTTACCCACCAAGTACAATGGAATTCTCGTCTGCGAACGACAGGTGGACGATTTTTCCCCAAGGATGGGCATTTGGATTTTAATCCCAAGGTTTATAATGAACTAGGTTTGGAAGTCTTTCGCAAAATCGTGCGCCATGAACTTTGTCACTATCACCTTTATTTTCAGAAAAAGGGGTATCGCCATAAGGACCAAGATTTCAAGGAACTTTTGAAAGAAGTGGATGGACTACGCTTTGTACCACCTTTGAAAAGTCAGGATAGTTACCTAGTCTATCAGTGCCAATCTTGCCAGCAAACCTATCAACGCAAGAGAAAGATTGACACGAAACGTTATCGCCGTGGCGTCTGTCGTGGCAAACTCGTCATCTTAAATCGGCCTAAGGACTGATGTTCTTGGTCCCGTCTTATGCTATACTACTTGTAAGAATACCGAAAGAGGAAACAATCATGAATACAAAATTTTATAAATTGAGACGAAATCGTATGGTGTCAGGAGTTTTGGCTGGTCTATCAGACAAGTGGAAACTTGATGTAACCCTAGTACGCTTTCTCTTCGCCATTTTTACTGTGGCAAATTTTGGAATCGGTGTGATTATTTACATCATCCTTGCCTCTATCCTGCCAACTAAGGAAGAGATTGATGCGGAAATGTATGGAACAGGACCACGCAAACGCAAGGAAGCCGAGGCTATTGATGACAATGATGGCTGGTTTTGGTGAGATTTAACAGGAAGTATTTATTATTTGCACTATGTTACTTAAAAGAAGCAGCATAAATGACTGAAAATCCCTTGTGGTTATTTAGCCACAAGGGATTTTGGTATTTAAGTATATTCTTTTCCATCTTGAGAGAGATGAATTACCTGATCAGCCATTTTCCAAATACTAGGATTGTGAGTTGCGATGATAATTGTTCTATTAGCATTACGAAGTTCAAGGAGAATTTCCATAATTTCCTTGGAATTTTTTGGATCTAGCGAGGCGGTAGGCTCATCGGCTAAAATTAAAGGAGGATCTTTCAGGATAATCTTAGCAAGCGCTACGCGTTGAGCTTCACCACCAGATAATTCATAGATTTTTTGGTTGAGGCTTAGATAATCTAGTCTGACAGTTTGTAGTGCTTGAAGAAGAAGTCTCTCTTTTTCTTGTTTCTTGTTCTGTTTTTTGCCAATCAGTCCCAGCTCAAGGTTTTCTCGAATGGTCTGACTTTCTAATAATCCGAAGTTCTGGAAGAGATAACCTAGCTCGTTACGATAGAATTCCTCATTTTTTAGAGAAGTCAAAGACTTTCCTTTGTAAACGATTTCTCCTTTGTCGAAGGTCTCTAGTTTTGCAAGCATATTGAGCAAAGTGGTTTTTCCACAACCACTGTCTCCTATCAAAGCATACACCATACCACTTTGAAAATTCAGATTCAAGTCTGAAAAAATAATACGAGAACCAAATTGTTTCCAAATATGTTGTAATTCAATCATACTATCCTCCTTTGATGATGCTAGCATAGGTTTTACTTTCCTTCTTATCACAGATTTTCAATAGAAGAACGGCTAAACTTGAAAAGCTGAAAAATAGGATCAGGGTAATCCAGATATTCTTAGAAATAATGAAAGCTAGACCACTTCCGAGAAAGAGAGCTGCTATTTGAGAAGTGATATATCTACTGTGTAATTCAAAGAAATAATAGCCTGCTATTTTTTTCAAGAATATGGTTTTGCGAAAGGCTTCAAAATAGAGCAGATTTAAACTTGTAAACAGCAAAATTGAAGTCAAAATAGCAAACATAGCACTCGCTAAGTTACTAAAAATTTCGATTTTAATTTTTTGATTTAACTGGAGATAGGTTTCCCTAGCAGGCGATAGCCTTGAGACCATATGATCAAGTTGATAGTGTTTCAAAAGTTCTTGTGTTTGGTGGAGGTCTGTAAAATAGAGATATTCTAGATTTGTAAACCAGAAGATGGAGGAAGCCTTGCCAAGTACTTTAGGAGAAAGCACAAGAAAGATGGGATTTGATAACCATTGATCATAAGCGATATGGCTGGTATTATAGAGAAATACATCATTTTTTTGATTGGTATAAGCTATACTAACTTCGACAGTTTGATTAGACTTGCTAATGTATAATAGGTTGGTTAACTCTTGTTGCAAGGTTGATTTTATATCTTTTTCATTTTTTTGTAGTTCTTCTGGGAGTATGGCAAGAATCTGTCCATCTTTGAGGGTGTTGATTTTTTGAAAGGTTTCTGATGTTAACTTTATACCTTCTTTTTTGAAGTAGTTAGGTGTTACATAGAGAATATTTTTCCCTTCCACACCATAAGGGTTATTTTCAGTTTCATTATGATTTGAGGTAGCTTGCTTAAGAGCTTGCTCAACTAGATTATGTTTAATAAGGAAGGCATTCTCATTATCTATAGCATGCTGAATAAAGTCAAACCATTTATCAGCATTTTTCTGCAGTTCATCTAAATTTTTCATCTGACTGGAACGCCCCGTTTGAAGAGTAACAACATTGGAGCGTTGTTCCCAAGTAGCTTGTCCAGCCTCATTTTTCTCAAGTATATGATAGTAAGTAGACATACGTCCAAATCCTACAATAACCAGTAGAATGGTAAGTACCTGACCAAAGTAGAGAATGCGTAGAATTGACTTGATTGGTAATTTCCCTTTGATGATAGAGAGGAGATGAACTTTTTTCAAAGAAATGGTAAAAAGAAGGGCAATTAGGAGGCTAAGTAAGAAAAGTAGGCTATTGTAAAGAATAAAAAGTATTCCTAAAAAAGTTTGAACCTCATAAGGATATCCTAGGGAAATGAGCAAGATACATGCTATCAGCAAAGCAGGTAGACCAAAAAGAAGGATATCAAGTCCGTCTCTTGCGAGAGAACGAAAGAAGAGATGGCTCAGCCGCTCTCCAGAAATCAATCTAATCCCTGACTGAGAAAGAGATTGAATCTGACCGATAACAATTAAAGCTAAGAAAGTCAGCAAAAAGATTAACATACTGATGAGCTGATCAGGTTGGGTAAACATGGCCAGTACGAAGGATACTCTGTCATTTTCAAATGCATTCGCTTTTTCTAGTCCAAGTTCTTTCAGATGAGTGGCCAATTCTTGACTAGTTAGGGATCCGCTGATAATATTGTAGTTGTTGAGAAGATCGCTCTTGTGAATGCTTTCTTGACTTGCTGGAGGCATCCAGTCTGGGAGTTTCCCATCTCCAAAAACTTCGTAGTAAGTTTGTGATTTTCCATCACTATCTACTTCCCAAATGGTTCTTGCGATAAGACTATTATGTTTTCTAGCAAGGCTGTCTAATTCTTGTTTGAGGGTAGTATAATCGGCTTGTCCACTGTGTACAGCCACACCTGGAAATAGGCGTTGAGGAAGAGCTTCTTTCCAAAAGGACAGAGTCGCAATGAGAAAGAAAGTTAAAAGAAGATTGCTGATGAAGAGAAAAACACGTTTCATAGGAACCTCCCTCCTTATAGCAGTGATACGAATGATAGTTTAGCACCTTTAAAAATAATTAGCAGAAAGCCAATTCTTTTACAAGATGTTAAAGAAAGCCTTTTCACAATTTAATTTTACTATTATTTTAAGAATAAAACAAGCAATACCATGGCTTTTTATAGTAGCTATTTTCAAAAAAAATCCTCAATCTTACAAAAATGTAAGATTAAAGTCTCTTTTGTAAGGTTAGGTTATGGCAAGCCTCCTTTTTTTGCGATAAACTAGACTCATAAAGAACAAAGGAGCAAAACCATGAAAAGAATCTTACAAAAGAAAACAAGAAAACCAAGTCAAAAAGACATCGAGCGTGTTCAACTGGGATGCGCTATGATGCAAGCACAGTTTCAATTGATGGGATATTAAGAAGGAGAAGATCATGACACTTTTAGATGTAAAACACGTTCAAAAAATCTACAAAACACGTTTCCAAGGCAACCAAGTAGAGGCCCTCAAGGACATTCACTTTACAGTGGAAAAGGGTGACTACGTTGCCATCATGGGGGAGTCTGGTTCTGGGAAATCAACCCTGCTCAACATCCTTGCGATGCTTGACAAACCAACTCGCGGGCAGGTTTACCTAAACGGAACAGACACAGCCACCATTAAAAATTCTCAGGCCTCTAGCTTCCGTCGTGAGAAGTTGGGATTTGTTTTCCAAGACTTTAACTTACTAGATACCCTGTCTGTTAAGGACAATATCTTGCTTCCGTTAGTTCTATCTCGAAAACCTATCACGGAGATGATGAAGAAATTTGTAGTAACTGCTGAAAATTTGGGCATCAACCAATTACAAGAGAAGTATCCTTACGAGATCTCTGGTGGTCAAAAACAGCGGGTAGCAGTAGCACGTGCCATCATCACTGAACCTGAAATTCTCCTTGCGGATGAACCAACAGGAGCTCTTGACTCCAAGTCATCAGCAGCTCTTCTAGATGTTTTTGATGAAATCAATGAACGTGGGCAAACCATTCTTATGGTAACTCACTCAACCGCGGCAGCCAGCAGGGCCAAGCGCGTTCTTTTTATCAAGGACGGCATTCTTTACAACCAAATCTACCGTGGAGACAAGACAGAGCGTCAGATGTTCCAAGAAATCTCTGATACCTTGACTGTCATGGCAAGCGAGGTGAATTAGTATGTTCCGATTAACCAATAAGTTAGCGGTGTCCAACTTGATTAAAAACCGCAAACTCTACTATCCCTTTGCTTTAGCAGTTCTCTTAGCTGTGACCATTACTTATCTCTTTTACTCCTTGTCACTCAACCCTAATATTGGCAAGATTCGAGGGGGAGAAACTATCTCCATGACGCTTGGTTTCGGTATGGTGATTGTCACTATTGCCTCAGCTATCATTGTCTTTTATGCCAATAGTTTCGTCATGAAAAACCGTTCCAAAGAACTAGGGATTTACGGTATGCTGGGTCTCGAAAAGCGCCATCTAATCAGTATGGTTTTTAAGGAGCTTCTTATTTTTGGCTCCCTAACCTTGACAGCTGGTCTTGGCCTAGGAGCTCTCTTTGATAAGCTAATCTTTGCTCTTCTTTTGAAGCTAATGAATATGAAGGTGGAGCTCGTTGCGACCTTCCAACCAAGCGTCTTTATCCTAGTTATCCTTATTTTTGGAGCTATTTTCCTAGGTTTGGTTTTTATCAATGCCTTTCGGATTGCACGCATGAATGCCCTACAGCTCTCTCGTGAGAAGGCCAGTGGTGAGAAAAAAGGACGTTTCTTAAGCCTTCAAACCATTCTAGGTCTGATTAGTATGGGAGCTGGCTACTACCTAGCAGTCACAGTTGAAAATCCACTTAATGCTGTTCTGGTTTTCTTTGTGGCAGTCTTGTTGGTAATCTTTGGGACCTATCTCTTGTTTAATGCAGGGATTACAGTATTTCTACAAATTTTGAAGAAAAACAAGCGTTACTATTACCAACCCAACAACATGATTTCCGTATCCAATCTCATCTTCCGTATGAAGAAAAATGCAGTTGGTTTGGCTACGATTGCCATTCTTTCAACTATGGTCTTGGTAACCATGTCAGCAGCAACTAGTATCTTCTCGGCTTCTGAAACGTTCAAGAAATTCATGAATCCACATGATTTTGGAATTACAGGACGAAATGTTGAAAAAGAAGATTTAGATAAACTTTTGAGTCAATATGCTAGCGATAAGGGATTAACTGTCACTAAAAAAGAAGTCTTTCGTCATAGTAGTTTTGGCATTGAGAGCCAAGATGGAACCAAGCTCCGTATCTTTACGAAGGGGAATAACTTCGTTCAGCCAAAAACCATTTTTATGGTCTTTGACCAAAAAGACTATGAAAACATGACTGGTCAAAAACTCTCCCTTTCAGGCAATGAAGTCGGCTTGTTTACCAAGAATAAGGTGCTTGAAGGACAGAAAGAAATCACTCTAAATGATCAAACCTACACAGTTAAAGAAGAAATTAAAAATGATTTTATTCTGGAACATGTACCAAATCAGTTTAATATCCTCACATCTGACTACAATTATCTTGTTGTGCCTAATCTGCAAGCCTTTATTGATCAATATCCGGATTCCTCTCTCTTTGATCAACTTTATGGTGGTATGAATGTAACAGCTAGTGAGGAAGAACAGCTCAAACTCGCTGATGATTTTTCAAAATTCCTTAATAACTTTAATAGAGAATTAAACAAAGAGGGAAGCTATGTATACGGAAGCAATCTAGCTGATAGCAGTGCGCAAATAAGTGCCCTTTATGGAGGTGTCTTCTTCATCGGTATTTTCCTTTCTATCATCTTTATGGTGGGAACTGTTCTGGTTATTTACTACAAACAAATCTCTGAAGGCTATGAAGACCGTGAACGTTTCATCATTCTGCAAAAGGTTGGACTCGATCAAAAGCAAATCAAGCAAACCATCAACAAACAGGTCCTAACTGTTTTCTTCCTTCCATTGCTCTTTGCCTTCCTACACCTTGCTTTTGCCTATCATATGCTTAGCCTCATCCTAAAAGTCATTGGCGTGCTGGATGCAACCATGATGTTGACCGTCACTCTGTCCATTTGTGCCATCTTCCTCATCGTCTACGTTTTGATCTTTATGATCACCTCAAGAAGCTATCGTAAGATTGTACAAATGTAAAAAAGATACCTCGAAATTCATCGAGGTATTTCTTTTATCTTAGATACTAAAGAGTTGTCCCAAGAGGAAGGTTACGCCCATGGTGAGAAGTCCGATACAGAGGTTACGGATCATAGCAGTTCTCGTAGGAGCTTTTCCTAATTTAGCACTGGTATAGCCGGTAATAAGAAGGGAAAGGGCTACGATAAGAACAGTTGCTGGAATACGATAGTCACTTGGAAAGACGGTGATCGAAAGCATAGGAGGAAGACTTCCCAGTACAAAGGCGATAAAGCTAGAGATAGCAGCATGCCAAGGGTTGGTAAACTCTTCGTACTCGATTCCATACTTTTCTTCGACCAAGGCTTTGAGGGGATTTTTCAAAAAGGCCTTGTTGGTCAAGAGTTGGGCGGACGTTTCACACTCACCGTTTTGAAGATAAGCAGCATAGAGGGATTGTTTTGCAGATTCCATATCTTTATCCAAGAGTAATTGCTCTCTTGCAACAGCGGCTTCTTCCGTGTCTTTCTGAGTGGATACAGAGACATATTCGCCACCAGCCATAGAAAAAGCACCAGCGAGGATAGCTGCTAGTCCAGATAAAAAGATAATCCAGATATTGCTTGTCGCACTAGCAACCCCGATTACCACTCCAGCAATGGAAATAATCCCATCATTGGCACCGAGAACGCCCGCTCGTAAGATATTGAGTCGCCCTGCAAAGTTTGTATCAATTTCATGTTTCAATTCTGTCATAGTCATCTCCTTTCTCTCCATTATAGAGAAAAGAGTAGTGGAATACAAACTTTTTAAACTATCTGAAAAAAGTTCTACGATTCTAATTTTTAAGCGCTTTTCTACTTTACCGAAAAAGCACTGTAAGCCAAGTAACCAATCCTTCTGTACTAGTCCTTTTTTAGCTTATCTATGGTATAATAGGAAGTAGATTTATCAATTGGAGTATGAAGGATTTTATGATTAAACTTGTAGCAACGGATATGGACGGAACCTTTCTTGACGGAAAGGGTCAGTTTGATATGGAACGCCTCAAAAACGTACTTGTTTCCTACAAGGAAAAGGGGATTTATTTTGCAGTGGCCTCGGGTCGCGGTATCTTGTCCCTTAAAAAGCTATTTGCGGATGTGCGTGATGAAGTGATTTTTATAGCTGAAAATGGGAGCTATGTTGAGTTTCATGGTGAGGATATGTACGAGGCTACTATGTCTCGCGACTTTTACTTGAGTACTTTTGAAGCTTTAAAGCAATCGCCTTATTTTGATGAAAGAAAAATGCTTCTGACAGGGAAAAAAGCTTGTTATGTATTGGAAACAGTGGATGAAACCTATCTAAAGTTAAGTAGTCACTACAATGAGAACATTCAAAAAGTAGCACGTTTGGAAGATATCACAGATGAGATTTTTAAATTCACCACGAACTTCACAGAAGATACGATAGAAGCTGGGGAGGCCTGGGTCAATGAAAATGTTCCTGGTGTGAAAGCCATGACAACTGGTTTTGAATCCATCGATATTGTCTTGGACTACGTTGATAAGGGTGTGGCTATTGTTGAGCTAGCAAAAAAACTGGGGCTTAGCATGGATCAGGTTTTGGCGTTTGGCGATAATCTCAATGACCTTCACATGATGCAGGTTGTGGGTCACCCAATCGCTCCAGAAAATGCGCGACCAGAGATTTTAGAATTAGCAGAGACAGTGATTGGCCACCATAAGGACCAGTCAGTGATGGCTTATATGGAGGGCTTATAATGGCAGATATTAAATTGATTGCACTTGATTTGGACGGTACTTTGCTGACAACGGATAAAAAGCTGACAGATCGTACCAAGGCGGTCCTCAAAGCTGCGCGTGATCGTGGCATCAAGGTCGTTCTGACAACAGGTCGTCCTCTGAAGGCTATGGATTTCTTTCTCCATGAGCTAGGGACTGACGGTCAGGAGGATGAGTACACCATCACCTTTAATGGTGGTCTGGTACAGAAAAATACAGGAGAGATTCTCGATAAAACGGTTTTTTCAATCGACGATGTGGCACGCTTGTACGAGGAAACTGAAAAACTCGGATTACCGTTAGATGCCATTTCAGAAGGAACAGTCTATCAAATCCAGTCGGATCAAGAAAGTCTCTATGCCAAGTTCAACCCAGCCCTGACTTTTGTGCCTGTCGCTTTTGAAGATCTATCTAGTCAGATGACGTATAATAAATGTGTAACTGCCTTTGCCCAAGAACTTTTGGATGCAGCGATTCAACAGATTTCTCCAGAATTGTTTGACCAATATGAAATCTTCAAATCGCGTGAACTCTTATTGGAATGGTCACCGAAAAACGTCCACAAGGCAAAAGGTTTAGCGAAATTAATTAAACACTTAGGAATCGATCAAAGTCAAGTCATGGCTTGTGGGGACGAGGCCAATGACCTTTCCATGATTGAGTGGGCAGGTCTGGGAGTTGCCATGCAAAATGCAGTTCCAGCAGTTAAGAAAGTTGCTAATGTCGTTACCCCAATGACCAACGACGAGGAAGCCGTTGCTTGGGCTATCGAAGAATACGTGCTAAAGGAGAATTAGAAGATGGGATTATTTGACCGTTTATTCGGGAAAAAAGAAGAGCCGAAAATCGAAGATATTGTAAAAGAAGCTCTGGAAACTCTGGATTTGTCAGAAGAGGTTGAAGAAAAGCAAACGGCTATCGAAGAAACAAGTCAGGAAGAGACAGTAAGGGGAAAAGTAGAAGAAACACTTGCTCAAGAAGAAATTCCTCAGATCTCGACAGAAGAAGTGATTGAACCAGAAGCATTCGAAGAAACTGCTCAGGAAGAGATTGAGCTAGAATCTGATGAATTGGAACAACTCCAAGAGCCGGAAGAGATTCTAGAAGAAGAGAACCAAGAAACTGTAGAGTTCGAAGAAGGGTTAGCTTCTGAAGTAGTAGAAGAAGAACTTCCTCAGGTTGAAGAAACCGTTCAGGAAAAATATGACCGCAGTCTCAAGAAAACGCGTACGGGATTCGGTGCTCGTTTGAATGCCTTCTTTGCCAACTTCCGCTCTGTAGATGAAGAGTTCTTCGAGGAATTGGAAGAATTGCTCATCATGAGTGACGTAGGTGTGCAGGTCGCTTCGAATCTAACAGAAGAGCTCCGCTATGAAGCCAAATTAGAAAACGCTAAGAAGCCTGATGCACTTCGCCGTGTCATTATCGAGAAATTGGTTGAGCTCTACGAAAAGGACGGCAATTACGACGAACAAATCCATTTCCAAGATGGTTTGACAGTTATGCTCTTTGTCGGTGTTAACGGCGTTGGGAAGACAACTTCTATTGGGAAATTGGCTCACCGCTACAAACAAGCTGACAAGAAAGTCATGCTGGTTGCGGCAGATACATTCCGTGCTGGAGCTGTTGCCCAGCTAGCTGAATGGGGCCGTCGTGTGGATGTTCCCGTTGTGACAGGACCTGAAAAGGCTGATCCAGCTAGTGTGGTCTTTGATGGAATGGAACGTGCTGTAGCCGAAGGGATTGATATTCTCATGATTGATACAGCAGGCCGTCTGCAAAACAAGGATAACCTTATGGCTGAGTTGGAAAAGATTGGTCGCATTATCAAGCGTGTCGTGCCAGAGGCACCCCATGAAACATTCCTGGCACTCGATGCTTCAACTGGACAGAACGCTTTAGTACAAGCTAAGGAATTTTCTAAGATAACACCATTGACTGGTATTGTTTTGACTAAAATTGATGGAACTGCCCGTGGTGGTGTTGTTCTGGCTATCCGCGAAGAACTCAATATCCCTGTAAAATTGATCGGTTTCGGTGAAAAAATCGATGATATCGGGGAATTTAACTCAGAAAACTTTATGAAGGGTCTCTTAGAAGGCTTGATTTAATACAAAATAAATATCCTGCAAGTCATCTTGCAGGATATTTTTGCTATTCTAAACGGCCATCTTCACGATAGGCGATATCTGGTTGCCAGGTCCATTTGGCTCCATACTTCTCAAGTAAGTCAAAGCTAGCTTGTGGTCCCATGCTTCCAGCTTTATAGTCATGAAGTGGAGCGCCGTTTTCAGCCCAGAGTTCTTCAATACGGTCAATCAATTTCCACGAAGCACTTACCTCATCCCAGTGGCTAAAGTTGGTAGAGTTGTTATTCAAGACATCGTAGATTAATTTCTCGTATGGGTCTGGTGAGGCCCCAGTAGCGGTAGCATCTGTACGATAATCCAGAGAGCTTGGTGCCAGGTTAAATTCTTCCCCTACTTGTTTACCATTTAGGCTGAGAGAGAATCCTTCAGTTGGTTGGATATAGATGGTCAAGATATTTGGTGCTAATGGTTCTCCAAAGATAGAGTCCATTTGCTTAAAGACGATATTGACATGAGTCCCTTTTTCAGTCAGACGTTTACCAGTACGGAAGAAGAAGGGAACACCACGGAAACGATCGCTATCTACAAAGAAGGTACCAGATGCAAAGGTTTCTGTTGTAGATCCAGGATCGACATTTGGCTCGCTTCGATAGGAAATGTATTTCATACCATCGATTTTACCAGAGCGATATTGACCACGGATAAACTGTTCTTTCAGTTCTTCCTCAGTTGGATGATAGAGGTTTTTAAAGACCTTTATCTTTTCAGCACGAATCTCATCCTTTGTAAAGCTAGCTGGTTTGTCCATGGCTAGAAGAGAGAGGAGTTGGAGTGTATGGTTTTGAACCATATCACGAAGGGCACCAGATTGATCATAGTAGCCGCCGCGTTCTTCAACACCTAAGCGTTCCGCAAAGGTAATCTGAACATTATCAATGTGTTCGCGATTCCAAACATTCTCAAAGATCATGTTGGCAAAACGAACAGCAAAGATACTCTGAATCATCTCTTTACCTAGGTAATGGTCGATACGGTAGATTTGCTCCTCATCAAAGGCCGCAAGGAGATCTTCATTGAGTTTGCTAGCTGTCTCGTAGTCTGTACCAAATGGTTTCTCAACGATCAAGCGTTCAAAACCTTTGCCATCAACAATGTTTTCAGATTTGAGGTGCTTGGCAATGGTTCCAAAGAACTGAGGTGCCATAGACAAGAAGAAGAGCTTATTGTGTTCAGCTTGGTATTTTTCGTTCAGCTCAGCTTGTAATTGGCGCAAAGCAATGTAATGTTCCGTATCATTCACATCATGACTTTGATAGTAGAAATGACTAGCAAACTCTTGGGCTTGCTCGGTACTATCTGCCAAATCAAGGATGGACTCAACAACAACAGATTCGAAATATTCTTTACTCCAAGGTCTACGAGCTGTTCCGATAACTGCGAAATGCTCAGAAAGATTGCCTGATTTATAGAGTCTGAAAAGGGAAGGGTAGAGTTTGCGTTTTGCTAAATCTCCACTCGCACCGAAAATTGTAACAATAACCTTTGATGACATCTAGCTACCTAATTTCTATATTTTTTCCTAGTTGGACTAGGGATGAGATTTCCTCATTATCATAGTTTTTATTTTATCATAATTTTCAAAAAAATCAAAAAATCCAATACGCAATTAAAAAACTGTAAGGATTTCCTTACAGTTTCGTTTTATACATTTAAGACCTTGTCCAAGAACTCTTTTAGACGAGGGTGTTGCGGGTTATCGAAGATTTGATCTGGAGTTCCATCTTCCAGGAATTCACCATCAGTCGTAAAGATAACACGGTTGGCCACCTGACGAGCAAATCCCATCTCGTGGGTTACGATAATCATGGTCATGCCTTGTTCTGCCAATTCCTTCATAACATTCAGTACATCTCCAACCATTTCAGGGTCAAGAGCGGAAGNTGGCTCATCAAAGAGCNTGATATCAGGATTCATGGCAAGTCCACGAGCAATAGCTACACGCTGTTTCTGACCACCTGAAAGGCTATCTGGATTGGCATTCGCTTTATCTGCTAGTCCAACCTTTTCAAGCAACTCCATACCCAATTTTTCAGCTTCTTCTTTGGTCATCCGTTTGTGTTCAATAGGTGCAAAAGTGATATTCTCTAGGACAGACATATGAGGAAAGAGATTGAAGTGTTGGAAGACCATTCCTACGTTTTCACGAACATGGTCGACATTGGTTGATTTTTCAGTCAAATCATAACCATTCACAGTGATGTGGCCACTCGTTACCTCCTCGAGAAGGTTAAGGCTACGGAGAAATGTGGATTTACCAGAACCAGAAGGGCCGATGATACAGACAACATCTCCTTCATAGAATTTAGTAGTAATCCCTTTTAAAACCTCATTTTTTCCATAATACTTATGCAAATCATTTACATCAATTTTTAGTTTTGCCATTAACGAATCCTCTTTTCTAAGCGTTTCGCTAGTCTAGTCAAAAGCGTGATAATTACAAGATAGAAGATAGTAAGGATTGCATACATCTTGAAACTTTGGTAGTTACGGGCAATGATAATCTTACCAGTTTGGAAGAGTTCTACCAGACCGATGGCTGATACGATAGTTGTATCTTTAAGAGCGATAACGAATTGGTTGACGAAGTTTGGCAACATCAATTTAGTCGCTTGTGGCAAGATAATCTTACGCATGGTTTTTCCATAAGATATACCAAGACTTCGGCTGGCCTCCATTTGACCAACTGGTACGGCTTGGATACCACCTCGAACGATTTCAGCAATATAAGCAGCTGAATTTAGCGAAAGGGCAATGGTACCAGCTACAAAGTCGTTGANTGGACTTTGCTGACCTGTCATAGATTCGATGAAGTTTGGAATCCCCCAGAAGATGAAAGCGGCAAGAATCATCAAAGGAATGCCACGAATGACATCCACAAAAATCTCTGAAATGACTCTGAGTGATTTGTATGGACTAACGCTGAACATACCAAAGATAATCCCAATCACGATCGCAATCGCAAACGAGATAAGGGCTAAAGCGAGAGTGATTCCAAGCCCGCTAAGGAGTTGTTTGTAGTTGTTTTGGAGCAAGCCCCAGATAGTAGTTTCGTCAACTGTACTTGTAGAAGCAGTTGTTGCTCCACTAGCTAGATACTTGTCGAGAATTTTTTGGAATTCTCCATTAGCTTTGAGGTTGGCAAGTCCCTTATTAAACATCTGGATCAATTCAGGATTGCTGCCTTTCTTAACGGCAAAGGCTGTTTCACCGATTGGAGTTCCAGCGATTGGCGTTTTCAATTTTTGCCCTTGACTGATAGAATATTTGAGAACAGGTTCATCATCCATCACGGCATCGATAGCTCCAGTGTTGAGACTGTCATACATAGATGAGCCATCTGAAAAAGTTTTAATCTTGTAGCCGTATTTGCTTTGGTTTTCAGTAAGGAACGTTTGAGAAGCAGTTCCGTTTTTTACACCAACTGTCTTATCCTTGAGATCTTCATAAGAAGCGATGGTGCTTGATTCTTTCACACCGAGAATCGTATTAGCAGTGTAGTAGGAATCAGAGAAATCAAATGTGGCTTTACGAGCGTCCGTCACAGACATACCAGCGATGATACCGTCTGCTTGTCCTGCTTGAACAGCACTGATCGCTGCATCAAATCCTGGGTTGGTAATCTCAATTTCAAAACCTTGATCTTTGGCAATAGCTTTAATCAAGTCCATATCAATACCGGTGTACTCGTTGTTTGAATTTTGAAATACGAAGGGAGCAAAAGATGAATCACTTGCAATAATATACTTTGATTTAACAGTGTCAGCTTTAGCTATTCCTAGTGAGAAAATGGGAAATAAAATAAGCAAACATGCTAGGATTTTTTTCTTCATTTTTAGTCTCCTTTCTGAATATTTTTTAATTATAGCAGAAAAAAAGCCAGAAGGCAAATTTTAACGATTTTTATGTAAGAAGATGTGACATAAGAGTGTGGATTTGTCAAATCAAGAGATAAAGAATCCAGTGGAATTTATGGTAAAATAGAAGAAATAAAAGGCATGCGAGGCAATTATGATCAATCGGACTACAGACAATCAATTTAAACTAGTATCAAAATACCAACCTTCAGGAGATCAACCACAAGCAATCGAGCAGTTGGTTGATAATATCGAGGGTGGAGAGAAGGCTCAGATTCTGATGGGGGCGACGGGTACAGGGAAGACCTATACCATGAGTCAGGTCATTTCCAAAGTCAATAAGCCAACTTTGGTCATTGCGCATAACAAAACCCTAGCTGGTCAGCTCTATGGAGAATTTAAGGAATTTTTCCCTGAAAATGCAGTTGAGTACTTTGTGTCTTATTATGATTATTATCAACCCGAGGCCTATGTGCCTTCTAGCGATACCTATATTGAAAAGGACAGCTCTGTTAATGACGAGATTGACAAGCTCCGTCACTCAGCGACTTCAGCCCTTCTGGAGCGTAACGATGTCATCGTTGTGGCTTCTGTCTCTTGTATCTATGGTTTGGGTTCGCCAAAGGAATACGCTGATAGTGTCGTTAGTCTTCGTCCAGGTCTTGAGATTTCTCGTGATAAACTCTTGAATGACTTGGTCGATATACAGTTTGAACGCAATGATATTGATTTCCAACGGGGAAGATTTCGCGTTCGCGGGGATGTGGTGGAGATTTTCCCAGCTTCCCGAGATGAACACGCTTTTCGAGTAGAGTTTTTTGGGGATGAGATTGACCGTATCCGTGAGGTTGAGGCTTTGACAGGTCAGGTATTGGGAGAAGTAGATCATTTGGCTATTTTCCCAGCTACTCACTTTGTGACCAATGACGATTACATGGAAGTTGCGATTGCCAAGATTCAAGCAGAGTTGGAGGAGCAGTTAGCTGTCTTTGAGAAGGAAGGTAAACTGCTAGAAGCCCAGCGTTTGAAACAGCGGACAGAGTATGATATTGAGATGCTACGTGAGATGGGTTATACAAATGGGGTTGAGAACTACTCTCGCCACATGGATGGTCGTAGCGAAGGAGAGCCTCCTTATACGCTTCTCGACTTCTTCCCAGATGATTTCTTGATCATGATTGATGAAAGCCACATGACCATGGGGCAGATCAAGGGCATGTACAATGGAGACCGGTCGCGTAAGGAAATGCTGGTTAATTATGGTTTCCGTTTGCCGTCTGCCTTAGACAATCGTCCTCTCCGTCGGGAGGAGTTTGAGAGTCATGTGCATCAGATTGTTTACGTTTCAGCAACACCAGGCGATTATGAAAATGAACAGACCGAGACAGTGATCGAGCAAATTATTCGTCCGACAGGGCTTCTAGACCCAGAGGTGGAAGTCCGTCCGACTATGGGACAGATTGATGACCTCTTAGGTGAAATCAATGCCCGTGTTGAAAAAAATGAGCGAACCTTTATCACAACCTTGACCAAGAAAATGGCAGAAGACTTGACTGACTACTTCAAGGAAATGGGGATCAAAGTCAAGTACATGCACTCAGATATCAAGACCTTGGAGCGGACAGAGATTATCCGTGACCTACGCTTGGGTGTTTTTGATGTCTTGGTCGGAATCAACCTGCTCCGTGAAGGGATTGACGTGCCTGAAGTAAGTTTGGTTGCTATTCTAGATGCTGATAAGGAAGGTTTCCTTCGTAACGAACGTGGCCTGATTCAGACCATCGGCCGGGCAGCCCGCAACAGCGAGGGGCATGTTATCATGTATGCGGACACCATGACCCAGTCCATGCAGCGCGCTATTGATGAAACAGCCCGCCGTCGGAAAATTCAGATGGCTTATAATGAAGAACATGGTATTGTACCTCAGACAATTAAGAAAGAAATCCGTGACCTGATTGCTGTAACCAAGGCAGTTGCTAAGGAAGAGGACAAGGTAGTCGATATCAATAGCCTCAACAAACAAGAACGCAAAGAACTTGTCAAGAAACTAGAAAAACAAATGCAAGAAGCCGTCGAAGTGCTTGACTTTGAACTAGCAGCTCAGATTCGAGATATGATACTGGAAGTCAAGGCGTTGGATTAGGTAGGAGAGAATGAATGAAAGTTTTAGTCATCAATGGACATCCTGACAAAGAAAGTTTCTGTCAAGAAATTTTTCAAACGATTGTAGAAAGTATTGACTCAAATCACCATAAGCTTGAAGCGATTAACTTAAATGAGATAGATTTTGATCCTGTATTACGTTATGGTTATCGAAAACGCATGGAAGAGGACTCTTTCATACTTCGCTCTCAGGAATTAATCCAGTGGGCAGATCATTTCATTTTTGTTTATCCAATTTGGTGGAGTAGTATGCCTAGTCTATTGAAAGGTTGGATTGACCGTGTTTTTACACCAGGAATTGCATACTCTGCCAATAATCAAGGAAGTTTTATTTGGAACTACTTAAGAGGTCAGCAGTTTAAAAAGTTACTAAAAGGAAAAACTGCTAGTATTTACGCAACATCCATGGCACCAACATGGTGGTACAAAGTATTTTCAGGTCCTATCAACATTCCAGACAGTTATGGAATATCAGTATTAAAGAATGCTGTCCTGAATCACTGTGGCATAAAAACAAAGAGGGTTTCAATCTTAGGAGAGTTAGGACGTGAAGTGAATACAAGTTCAACAAGAGAAAAATTTCTACAAAAAGTAGCAAAGGAAGTTAGACTGTTGGATTAAGGAGGAGAGAATAAATGACGGTTATTATCAAATCAATGGAAACTCCTGAAGAGATAGAAGGTAAATCCCTCGTTCACTGGCAAACTTGGAGAGAGGATTATGACCACCTTTTGCCTACAGAATTTCAGGAGACGATGACATTAGAAAGATGTCGATTCTTTAGTCAAAGGTATCCAGAAAATACATTGATTGCGATAGATGGCAAGAAGGTAGTTGGTTTTATCAGTTATGGAAACTTTCGTGATGAGACTATTCAAGCTGGTGAAATTATTGCTTTATATATTTTAAAAGACTATTATGGAAAAGGTATCGCACAAAAGTTAGTGAAAGCAGCTTTGAATGCTCTTGATCATTTTTCTGAAATTTTCTTATGGGTATTGAAAGATAATAAGCGTGCCATTGCTTTCTATCAAAAAATGGGTTTCACTTTTGATGGACAAGAAAAGATGCTTGACCTTGGAAAACCTATAAAGGAAAAACGGATGGTATTCTATTCTAAATAATTTTAAAAAGTAGAAGCTAATGACTCTGGTACCAAGTCTGAAAATTTAATAAATTAGAAAGTGAGTAAATTTATGTCCCGTTCCCAATTAACGATTTTAACAAACATTTGTCTGATTGAAGACCTCGAAACTCAGCACGTGGTTATGCAGTATCGCTCTCCTGAAGAGAATCGCTGGTCTGGTTATGCCTTTCCTGGAGGTCATGTAGAAAGTGGCGAGGCTTTCGCAGAGTCAGTTATCCGAGAAATATACGAAGAAACTGGCCTGACGATTCAGAATCCTCAACTAGTCGGTATCAAAAATTGGCCATTAGATAAAGGTGGACGCTACATCGTCTTTTGTTATAAGGCGACAGAGTTCTTTGGCACCCTTCGCTCTTCAGATGAAGGAGAAGTTTCTTGGGTGCAAAAAGACCAGATTCCAAACTTGGATCTGGCCTATGATATGTTACCCTTGATGGAAATGATGGAATCACCTGACAAGTCAGAGTTTTTCTATCGTCACCGTACAGAGGACGGCTGGGAGAAAGAAATTTTCTAGTCTTTTACTAAATAACCTAACTGATCCAAGGCCTCCTCGATATAGTGGAGGTCTTGTTGTGTCTCGGCTTCAACAAGGTGGTAATGGATACCGTCTGTCAACTCGGAAAGGGGTCTAAAGTCTGAATTCTCGACTTGTTCCAGAAAGTGCTGGACATCTCGGCGACAGGTGAGTTTGAGCAGAGTTTCAATTTCACCATAAACGGGATGATCAATTAAGATATTTTGAACGCGTCCGCCATTATCTACTATAGCCAAAAGTTCCTGACCAATTTCTTCCAGTTCATGTTTCACTTTAAAGAGTTTGTGGACGTAGGGGTTGACATCATTTTCTTTGTAGATATAACCACGATTGGTTGACAAGATAGGAGCGCCATCGGCTCGCAAGATGGCAATGTCTTGGACGATGATTTGGCGTGTGACATGAAAGTGTTCAGCCAAGGTTTGACCATTGAGAGCTTTTGGCGCCTCTTTTAAAAGTTTGAGAAGAGCTTGTTTGCGATCTTTTGTCATAGCTTTTCCTTTTAGCGACGTTTTCGAAGCACTTTATAGACAGCTAGTGCTAATGTATAGTCTACCATACTATGGACAATTGTGCCAAAACCAACTAGGACGAAGAGAACATAAAACATATTTTCAACGTTTGTCCCTGAAGTAGCATAGAAGATGATACAAGCCAGTACTTCAGCAATAGCGTGAACAACACCCAAAACAAAGTTAAAAATCCAAGATGCCTTTGGTTTATCCAAGGTTTCAGGGAATTTTTTCAAGTAAAATGCTCCCAAAATACCAAAAACGATGTGAGAAAAGGCGCGCAGGACGATAACCATGGGATAGCCTGCCATCAGGAAGCCGAGACTAGAAGCGATGATCACAAAACCAGCCATCAAAGGTGATAGGAACATGGCGATAAAGATGGCGATATGGCTTCCTAAAGTGTAAGAAGCTGGTGGGATGACGATTTTAAAAGGCATAATGATTGGAATCAAAATCGCGATTGCTGTGAGTAGGGCAGTCATGGTCATAAACTGCGTTTTTTTCCGTATATCCATAAGAACCTCCATTTAACTGTATATACACAAGTATAGTACAATAAATAGATAGACATGTCAAGAATATATTTTGATTTTATTGAAAATTTTCAAAAGTATAGATGGTAGATTCAAAGGATTTTCATATATTTTCAAAATTTTGAACGAATGACTCCTTGGTAAATGACCATTTATGAATAGAAGATGAGCCTTTACTAGTGAAAACTAAAACTCCACCTTCAAGGCTGAAAGTGGAGTTATGCTTATTTCTTCAAGGTTTGTAGGCGTGGGACAATTGCTGCTGTTAGAACTGCAGAGATGACGAGTTCAGCAATTGAGTTTGTAGAGATAACAGTTGCTAGGAGTTTTTGGATATTTCCATTGAAGACATTTCCAAAAAGAAAGAAGATTCCCCCAAGTACAAAAACTGTATTTGTAAGTGAACCGAGAGCACCAGCAATGATGAGACCCGTTCTGTTTTTCAATAATTTATAAACTAGGTAAGGAGTCAGACCAATCAAAATGCGAGGTAGGATGGCGATCATTGCGGAATAGATGTTTCCGTTTGGTACAAAAGGTGAAAATAGGTAGCTGGTTGGAAGGATGGTAATCGTGTTTACCGTTAAGCTCAATAGTCCCATAAGAAAACCAAGTGTAACTCCAACTCGAGGACCATAGATGATACTAGCAATGATTACCGGAATATGAACGATGGTTGGTTTGATTGGAAATGGGAAAAGATTAAACAGGATTGAACTTAAAAAGTGGATAACGAGCATAGTTGCAAAAAAGATTGCAATGGGTGCAATATTAGAGCGTTTTTTCATCGAGAGATTCCTTTATTCTTTCTAAAATAGTATTCAGGTCAGCTAAGGCGCCTTTGCCATGATCGCCACAGGCTAGTAGAGATTCCTTTGGAGAGATAATCTGATAACCATAGGTCTTTAATGTTTTTAGATTAGCCTGAGTTGCCGGATGGTCATACATTTTTGTGTTCATGGCTGGTGCGACTAACTTTTTTACGTGGTCTGGTAAGGCAAGAGCTGTACTCGTAACCATGTTATCCGCAAAACCATGTGCTAGTTTGGCAATGGTGTTAGCTGTAGCAGGGACTACGATAAAAAGATCGGCTTCCTTTCCGCGTTCGATATGATTGACTTGATCAGGATAGGGTTCCTGCATGACATCAAGGTGGACTGGATTCTGTGAGAGCACCTGTAGTGTCAAAGGCTGGATAAACTCTCTCGCCGCCTCAGTCATTAAGACAGTGACATCGTGGCCTTGTTTTTTTAAAGAACTGACGAGATCAGATGATTTATAGGAGGCGATGGAACCTGTCACTGCGATCAGAATGTTTGCCATTTCTTTCCTTTCTATGAATCGTATGCTTGAATTTTTTCAAGGAGGAGGGTTGCAATTTCTTCCTTGGTTCGCGCTGTTTGAAGATGATCTTGCTCAACAAAATAGGCTAGGTGTTGCTTCTCTGAAATGTGTCTAAGATCGTTGGCAATAATTAAGTCTGCTTTGTTTTTTATCAAACTAGCTTGGGCAACTTCTATAAGATGGTCTTCGCTAACATTGACCAACAGTTTAAAACCAATCAGATGAATAGCAGGGTTCCATTCCTTAACTAAGGAAATGATTTTTGGTGTTTTTTTCAAGAATAAAACCTGAACCTCATCATTCGATGAAATTTTAGCCTCTTTATTTTCTTTTCTTAAAAATTCTTCTAAATCAGAACTAGCCTGAACCTCCTCTAAACCAGTCATGTAAACAGGAGTGTAGTCCGACACGGCCATTGAATGAATTAGAACTTGATAATGTTGAACGCGTTCTTTCATTTCTAATAGAAGGTCATGGGTATTTTTAATTTCCCGAATAGTTAAATAGGGATGAAAATCTGGCTTCAGAGCTCTGTGAGTAGTGATAAGACAAACCTCGTGCCCTGCAGCAAGTAAGATTTCAGTGATGATTTTCCCCAAGCGACCCGTTGAATGGTTAGTGATAGAGCGGACGCTATCGATTGCTTCACTTGTACCGCCTGACGTAACTAAAATTTTCATAGGATTATTGTACAAAAAAAAGAAATGCAAGTCAAAGAAAGCGTTTGTTATTTTATCTAATTTTCCAGCAAGATTATAGTTTTTGGCTATAAAAACTTATAAAAAGTAAAAAAGATGACTAAAATCAGCCTTAAAACTTGATGTTTATAAACTTTAGCAAGCTTTTTGTCTGTGAAAAATCTTTTTTTGTGTTATAATGAATTATCACATTAGAGGTTAGAGGAGTTTTGAATGAAAACAGATATTGAAATCGCACAGAGTATTGAGTTAAAGCCAATCGTGGATGTTTTAGAGAAACTGGGTATTTTTTACGATGATTTGGAATTGTATGGAAAGTACAAGGCTAAGCTCAGCTTTGATAAAATTCGTGCAGTTGAGAGCAATCCAGTTGGGAAATTGATTTTGGTAACTGCCATCAACCCAACGCCTGCAGGTGAAGGGAAGTCAACCATTACCATTGGTCTTGCAGACGCCTTGAATAAAATTGGTAAGAAAACGATGATTGCTATCCGCGAACCGTCTCTTGGTCCAGTAATGGGGATCAAAGGTGGTGCTGCTGGTGGTGGTTATGCCCAAGTTCTTCCAATGGAAGACATTAACCTCCACTTTACCGGGGATATGCATGCCATTACAACTGCCAACAATGCCCTTTCTGCTTTGATTGACAATCACTTGCACCAAGGGAATGAGCTGGGAATCGACCAACGTCGCATTCTCTGGAAACGTGTCGTGGACTTGAACGACCGTGCCCTTCGTCATGTTACCGTTGGACTTGGTGGCCCTCTAAATGGTATTCCACGCGAGGATGGTTTTGACATTACCGTTGCTTCCGAAATTATGGCGATTCTTTGCTTGGCGACTGATATTGAAGATTTGAAACGTCGTTTGGCTAATATTGTAATCGGTTATCGCTATGACCGTACGCCTGTTTCTGTAGGTGATTTACAAGTTGAAGGTGCCTTGGCTTTGATTTTGAAGGATGCTATTAAGCCGAACTTGGTTCAGACAATTTACGGTACACCTGCCTTTGTACACGGTGGTCCATTTGCCAATATTGCTCATGGGTGTAACTCTGTCTTGGCAACAAGCACAGCCCTTCGCTTGGCGGACTATACAGTTACGGAAGCTGGTTTTGGTGCGGATCTTGGCGCTGAAAAATTCCTTGATATCAAGACGCCAAACTTGCCAACATCTCCAGATGCAGTTGTCATCGTCGCAACCCTTCGTGCCCTTAAGATGAATGGTGGTGTAGCTAAGGATGCTTTGACGGAGGAAAATGTGGAAGCTGTTCGCGCAGGTTTTGCTAACTTGAAACGCCACGTTGAGAACATCCGTAAGTTTGGTATTCCAGCAGTTGTGGCTATCAATGAATTTGTCACTGATACAGAAGCAGAAATCGCAGCTTTGAAAGAACTTTGTGCCTCAATCGATGTTCCAGTTGAGTTGGCTAGTGTCTGGGCTGATGGTGCGGAAGGTGGCGTAGCGCTTGCCGAAACACTTGTCAAGACAATCTCAGAAAATCCTGCTAACTACACTCGTCTTTATGACAATGACCTTTCTGTTCAAGAAAAGATTGAAAAGATTGTCACTGAAATCTATCGCGGTAGCAAAGTGAACTTTGAGAAGAAAGCTCAAACGCAAATCGTTCAGATTGTTCAGAATGGATGGGACAAATTGCCAATCTGTATGGCTAAAACTCAGTACAGTTTTTCTGACAATCCAAATGCACTTGGAGCACCAGAAAACTTTGAAATTACCATTCGTGAATTGGTACCAAAATTAGGGGCTGGCTTTATCGTTGCCCTAACTGGTGATGTTATGACCATGCCAGGACTTCCAAAACGACCAGCAGCTCTCAACATGGATGTTGAAAGCGATGGAACCGTCCTAGGTTTGTTCTAATATATTGCAATTGATTTCAAATGAGTTTGGAAATACTATCCAAGCTCATTTTTTTATCTAGATCAAAGGAGTTGTCTTCAGTTGATGAGAAAGTCGCTTTCTAGACGTAACTAGTCTAGGTAAAGATATTTTCCCTAATTTCTGATATAATAGAAATATTGACTTCAAGAGTAAGGAAGAGAAAATGAACGCATTATTGAATGGAATGAATGACCGTCAGGCTGAGGCGGTGCAAACGACCGAAGGTCCCTTGTTGATCATGGCGGGGGCTGGTTCTGGAAAGACCCGAGTTTTGACCCACCGTATCGCCTACTTGATTGATGAAAAGATGGTCAATCCTTGGAATATCTTGGCCATTACCTTTACCAACAAGGCTGCGCGTGAGATGAAGGAGCGTGCTTATGGGCTCAATCCAGCAACTCAGGACTGTCTGATTGCGACCTTTCACTCCATGTGTGTTCGTATTTTGCGTCGTGATGCGGATCATATTGGCTACAATCGGAACTTCACCATTGTAGATCCTGGTGAGCAGCGAACACTTATGAAGCGCATTCTCAAGCAATTAAACTTGGATCCTAAAAAATGGAATGAACGGACTATTTTGGGGACTATTTCCAATGCTAAGAATGACCTGATTGATGATGTGGCTTATGCTGCTCAAGCTGGTGACATGTACACGCAAATCGTAGCCCAGTGTTATACAGCCTATCAAAAAGAGCTTCGTCAGTCTGAGTCTGTTGACTTTGATGATTTGATTATGCTGACCCTGCGTCTCTTTGATCAGACCCCTGACGTCTTGACCTACTACCAGCAGAAGTTCCAGTACATCCACGTTGATGAGTACCAAGATACAAACCATGCCCAGTACCAACTGGTCAAACTCTTAGCTTCACGCTTTAAAAACATCTGCGTGGTTGGGGATGCGGATCAGTCCATCTATGGTTGGCGTGGGGCTGATATGCAGAATATCTTGGATTTTGAGAAAGATTATCCTCAAGCCAAGGTCGTTTTGTTAGAAGAAAATTATCGTTCTACTAAAACCATTCTTCAAGCAGCCAACGACGTCATCAAAAACAATAAAAACCGTCGTCCTAAGAATATCTGGACTCAGAATGCCGGTGGGGAGCAGATTATTTACTATCGTGCAAATGACGAACAGGATGAGGCTGTTTTTGTAGCCAAAACCATCGATGAACTTAGTCGCACTCAAAACTTCCTCCACAAGGATTTTGCAGTTCTTTATCGGACTAACGCCCAGTCTCGTACTATTGAGGAAGCCCTGCTCAAGTCTAACATTCCTTATACTATGGTCGGTGGGACTAAGTTCTACAGCCGTAAGGAAATCCGCGATATTATCGCTTATATCAACCTCATTGCTAATTTGAGTGACAATATCAGTTTTGAGCGTATTATCAACGAGCCTAAACGTGGAATTGGCCCAGGAACCGTTGAGAAAATTCGCGACTTTGCGAATATGCAAGACATGTCCATGCTGGATGCTTCAGCTAATATCATGCTATCTGGCATCAAAGGAAAAGCAGCCCAATCTATCTGGGATTTTGCAAATATGATTCTGGATTTGCGCGAGCAACTGGACCAGTTAACCATTACAGAGTTAGTTGAGGCTGTTTTAGAAAAAACAGGTTATATCGATATTCTCAATGCCCAAGCGACCTTGGAAAGCAAGGCTCGGGTTGAAAATATCGAGGAATTCCTTTCTGTTACCAAGAACTTTGACGACAATCCTGATAGTCAAGAAGAGGAAACAGGTTTAGATAAACTCAGTCGTTTCTTGAATGACCTTGCCTTGATTGCAGATACAGATTCAGGCAGTCAGGAGACATCAGAAGTGACCCTGATGACCTTGCACGCTGCCAAGGGACTCGAGTTCCCAGTTGTCTTTATCATTGGGATGGAGGAAAATGTCTTTCCGCTTAGTCGCGCAGCTGAAGATCCTGATGAGCTAGAAGAAGAACGCCGTTTGGCCTATGTCGGTATCACACGTGCAGAAAAGATTCTCTATCTGACCAATGCCAACTCACGCTTGCTTTTTGGACGTACCAACTACAATCGTCCGACCCGTTTTATCAATGAAATTAGTTCGGACTTGCTTGAGTATCAAGGTTTGGCTCGTCCAGCTAATACCAGCTTCAAGGCATCTTATAGCAGTGGTGGGATTGCTTTCGGTCAAGGAATGAGTTTGGCTCAGGCTCTTCAAGAACGGAAACGCAATGCTGCACCAAGTTCTATCCAGTCAAGTGGTCTTCCATTTGGACAATTTGCAGCAGGAAATAAAAAAGATTCAAGCAATACAAACTGGTCTATTGGGGACATTGCTCTCCACAAGAAGTGGGGTGAAGGTACAGTCCTTGAAGTTTCAGGTAGTGGCGCTACTCAGGAACTAAAAATCAATTTCCCAGAGGTAGGACTGAAAAAACTCCTAGCCAGCGTAGCCCCAATTGAGAAAAAAATCTAATTTTTCATCCTTCTCACGAATAATAAAGTGAGGAGGATTTTTATGTATAGTATTTCATTCCAAGAAGATTCACTCTTACCGAGAGAAAGACTGGTTAAAGAAGGAGTAGAGGCTCTGAGCAATCAAGAATTGTTAGCCATTCTGCTCAGAACAGGAACGCGTCAAGCAAACGTTTTTGAAATTGCCCAAAAAGTCTTGAATAGTCTCAACAGCTTAACTGATTTGAAAAAAATGACTCTGCAGGAATTGCAAAGTCTGTCTGGTATTGGACGTATTAAAGCCATTGAACTACAAGCGGTGATTGAACTGGGACATCGCATTCACAAACATGAAACCCTTGAGATGGAAAGTATTCTCAGCAGTCAAAAGCTAGCCAAGAAAATGCAACAGGAACTTGGCGACAAAAAACAAGAGCACCTAGTGGCGCTCTATCTCAATACTCAAAATCAAATCATTCATCAGCAGACCATTTTTATCGGATCTGCGACACGCAGCATTGCTGAACCGCGGGAAATCCTTCACTATGCTTTGAAGCATATGGCTACCTCAGTGATTCTGGTTCACAATCATCCATCTGGTGCTGCATCTCCTAGTCGAAATGACGACCATGTCACTAAGCTAGTCAAGGAAGCCTGTGAACTGATGGGAATTGTTTTCTTGGACCATCTGATTGTCTCTCACTCTGATTACTTTAGTTACCGTGAAAAGACGGATTTGATTTAGAGTTCGTTAACAACATAGTCAAACAATGTTTTATCTTTGGGGCGATTTTCAAAGAGAAATTCAGGATGCCATTGAACACCAAGATAAGGAAAGCCGTCCGTAGTTGTCACAGCCTCAATGATTCCATCTTTAGGATCATGTGCTACAACCTTAAGATTAGGAGCTAGATCTTTAATACTCTGGTGGTGGAAGGAGTTGATGTGAGAGATTTCTCCGTAGATTTCTCTGAGGATGGTATCTGGTTCAGTAGCGAGGCGCTGGGTAGTGTATTCGGCTGAACAGTCCTGCCAATGATCCTCGATATCTTGGTGAAGCGTACCTCCCATAGCGACGTTGAAGAGCTGGGTACCCCGACAAACAGAGAAAATTGGTTTCTTCTGCTTGATGGCTTCTCTGATAAGGGCTAATTCAAATTCATCTCTTTGAAGATGGTAGTCATCGCTGTCAATGGTTTTAGGTTCACCATAGAATTTTGGATCAACATTTTGCCCACCTGTTAGGATGAGTTTGTCAATCATAGCGACGTAATAGCTTGCCATTTCTTGATCACCAATCGGAAGGATGATGGGAATTCCGCCAGCGTCCTTGACTCCTTCAACAAAGCCTTTTGCCGCATAGCTCATCATGACATCATCATCTGGATGAGCTTTTTCATTTCCTGTAATCCCAATAACTGGTTTTTTCATAAATGCTTTCGCTTTCTAATCCTCTTTACGCATAAAATAGAGGAGGGTTTGGAGTTCGCTTGTCAAATCAACATACTGAACGACTACATCTTTTGGAAGGTGAAGGTGAACAGGGGAAAAGCTGAGAATACCTTTTATACCCGCATCGACCAAAAGATTGGCAACTTCTTGTGATTTAACACTTGGAACAGTTAGGATAGCAGTTTTGATATCTGCTTCTTTGATCTTTTCTTTAATCTGAGAGATGCCATAGATTGGAATCCCGTCAGGTGTCTGGGTGCCAACTTCTGGATGGTCATCTAGGTCAAAGGCCATAATAATCTTCATCTTGTTGCGCTCATGGAAGCGGTAGTGGAGAAGGGCATGCCCCATATTTCCAATCCCAACCAACATAACATTAGTAATCGAGTTATCATTTAGGAGATCAGCAAAAAAATTCATCAATTTTTTGACATCATAACCAAATCCACGACGACCTAGTTCACCAAAATAGGAAAAATCTCGCCGAACGGTCGCAGAATCAATACCAATAGCCTCTGCAATTTGTTTGGAGTTGGCACGTTCGATTTTCTCGGCATGAAATCTCTTGAAAATTCGATAGTAAAGAGAGAGTCTTTTTGCTGTTGCTTTTGGAATAGCAGACTGTTTATCTTTCACAAAATCACAACCTTTCTATTCTTCTATTTTATAGAAACATTGTGAAAAAATCAACAAAAATAAGAAAAAACTAAGAAATTTCTTAGTTTTAGTCTGAAAAGTTAGATTGTGAAAGAAAACGATAGAGATCTCCGACTAATCCTTGGTAGATAACTTTATCATCAAGGGTTAACGAGGTGACCAGAAATGTATCTGCTAGGGTCACGCATCCTGATAGAGATAGCATGAGCTCATCGTAGTCTGAATATTCAAGTATACGCTCAACTTGGTAACTATCTTGATAAGTAAGTCGATACATAGTAAACTATCTTTCTACTTTAGTGAAAATATCGCGTTCTACAAGACTGTCCATGAGGAAGTAGAATTTTTCTTGGTGGATATGGTGATCTTCTGATTTAAAGATATTGACTAAACGTAGACCAGATTTGTCAGTGATGTTAAGCTTGGCTCCAGTAAGTTCTTTGTTGATGATAATTTTTAGTAGGAAGCCTTCACCACTATTAGGAACTTTTTCAAGTAGACGAGTCAGTTCGTAGTTTCCGACTTTTGTTTCAAAGAAAGTATTGTCTTTTAGTGTAAACTTTTTTACAGTTGGACTAAGTGTATAGTCGTAGCGGCAGTTTTGTAGTTTAATGGTTTTTTCAAATGCCATTAGATTAATCTCCAATAATATTTTTTAAGGTTTGTGCCAGTTGTTTCAGTTCCTCCTCAGTATTAAGAGGGGACAGACTGATACGGACAGACTCTTTTAAACGATGCGAATCAGGCCCATAAAGAGCTTCGAGGACATGACTGGTCTGCACAATACCAGCAGTACAGGCTGAACCGGTTGAAATTGAGATTCCTTCAAGGTCTAACCGAAGCAAGAGTAAGTCATTTTTTTGACCAGGGAAGCCAATGTTGAAAACATAAGGAAGTTGATGTTTGCTTTCGTTGAGATAGAAGTCGAGTTCCGCAATTTCACCAAGAAAAGCAGTTTTTAATCCCTCTAGTTTTTGATAATGCTCAGCCTGATGATCCAGATCCTCTTTGAGGGCAGCAACCATACCGACGATGGCAGCAAGGTTTTCTGTTCCAGCCCGTTTCTTTTGTTCTTGGTCCCCACCGTGAAGGTAGGAATCAAAGTCCGCGGAAGAAGCATAAAGAAAACCGATTCCCTTTGGTCCATGGAATTTGTGGGCAGAAGCACTGAGGAAATCAATTCCTAATTTTTCTGGATGGATAGGGATTTTCCCGATAGCTTGAACAGCATCAACATGATAAGCAGCAGGATGCTCTTTTAAAATATGTCCAATTTCAGCGATAGGTAAGAGACTACCCGTTTCATTATTGGCATACATAGTTGAAACGAGGATGGTATCGTCACGTAATGCTTCTTGAATTTGCTGCGCAGTGATTTCTTGATTTACTGGTTGGATGATGGTCGCTTCAAAGCCAAAATGTTGCACCAGGTAATCGATAGTTTCAAGCACAGAATGGTGTTCAATAGCTGTCGTGATGATATGTTTTCCACGTTCTTGATGACGGAGACAATAGCCGATAATAGCTGTATTGTTACTTTCTGTACCACCAGACGTGAAAAAGATATGTTGAGGTTTGGTTCCTAGTAAGTGGGCTAAGTCCTGACGCGCTTCACGGAGCAGTTTGCCAGCCTGCCGACCATGACTATGAATACTAGAAGGATTACCATGAGTTTCTTGCATGACCTTGGTCATTTCTGCGATAGCTACTGCTGACATTGGAGTAGTGGCAGCATTGTCCAAATAAATCAAAGAATCACCTTATTCCTTTTTATTATATGCAAAAAGTGGGCTAACTGGTTTTCTTTCGTGGATACGGACGATGGCATCACCAATCAATTCGCTAGCGGTAATGTAGCACACATTTTTCGGAGTTCTTTCTTTGGTTGCTACAGAGTCTGTCACAAGGATTTCTTTGATGTTAGTAGCATCAAGAAGGTCAGCAGCGCCTTCTACAAAGAGACCATGACTGGATACCGCATAGATTTCAGTTGCACCTTCACGCTCAACGATTTTTGCTGCTTCTGAGAAAGTACGGCCAGTGTTTAGGATATCATCAATTAAGATAGCTTTCTTGCCCTCAACATCTCCAATGATATAGCCTTGGCTCCGCTCTGAGTCATCTTGAGCATAGTCGATGATTGCTATTGGTGCATCCAGGTATTCGGCTAAGCTACGAGCGCGCTTGACACCAGAGTTTTTAGGACTAACGACAACCACATCTGATCCCAGCAACCCTTTATCGCTGTAGTGTTTAGCAAAGAGAGGAATTGTATAGAGGTTATCTACTGGAATGTCAAAGAAACCTTGAACCTGAACAGCGTGGAGGTCAAGCGTTAGAACACGACTTACACCAGCCTTGACAAGCATATTGGCAACCAGTTTTGCAGTGAGGGGTTCGCGAGAAGAAGCGATACGATCCTGACGAGCATAACCAAAGTAAGGAAGGACAACGTTGATACTGTGAGCACTTGCACGTACACAAGCATCAACCATGATTAACAGCTCCATCAAGTGGTTGCTAACGGGGTAGCTGGTTGATTGGATGATGTAGACATCATAACCACGAACGCTCTCTTCAATGTTGACTTGGATTTCTCCATCAGAAAATTGGCGAGAAGATAATTTCCCGAGAGGTACCCCAACCGTTTCTGCGATTTTTTGTGCAATTTCATGATTGGAATTAAGTGCAAAAAGTTTCATGTTGTTTCTATCTGACATTATAGACCGTCCTCTGTAAACTTTGTGAATCTCCTTTGAGAAAGTTCTGTTTTTCAAAGGGAGATTCTTTTATTTTTATCTTTTCTATTCTACCAAAAAAAGGAGATTATTTCAGCTTTTTTTCATGCTTTTAATAAAACGAATTAATTTTGAAGGAGCCTTTTGATAAGTGATACTATTTTCTGAAAGAAATTGCTGAAAATCTCGTTTTCCTTTCTCGTGATCAGTGACCTCTAGCTCCAGTTCGTAGTCTGTATGATCAAAGTAGTGACTTTCATCTAGTGCCATTAGACCAATCGACGTTTCCATTTCGTAACGAAGAGTTGAAAGACAACCCAGAACAAACCAGTCTTGGCTTTCAATACCAATCTTAGCAAGTTCCTCTAGAACGAGTCCTTGAGGAAGTATTTGTTTTTCTAGGTAAGATTCAGCCTCTGGAAGAGTTAGTTTCTGGTTGTATTCCATATTTCCTACGGTTTGAGGTACTTTCAAGGTCAACTCTGCCCAATCTGAAAAGGTGCGAATGCGCATGGCAACCTTTTTTTCACGCAATTGAAAATCAGGTGTATCAATGTAGTAGTTTTTCTGAAGGACAGGTTGGATATGGGAAAACTGTTCTTTTAAATGATCGTAATCCTCTTTTTTCAGTAGTGTTTTCAGTTCAATTTCTAAATGTTTCATTTTTCTAACCTTTTTTTTATCTTTGAAAGCGATTTATGGTATAATGGACAATGTATTTATTGTATATGATTGTAGTGAAAAAATCAAAGATTTTCGACAGAGCAATCAAACATTACAAGGGAGAGAGTATGACCATAGAATGGGAAGAATTTTTAGATCCTTACATTCAGGCTGTTGGTGAATTGAAGATTAAACTTCGGGGGATTCGCAAACAGTATCGTAAGCAAAACAAGCATTCTCCGATTGAGTTCGTAACGGGTCGGGTAAAACCGATTGAAAGTATTAAGGAAAAAATGAATCGCAGAGGGATTGGCTACGATACTTTGGAACATGACTTACAGGATATCGCGGGTTTGCGGGTCATGGTGCAGTTCGTCGATGATGTTCAGGAAGTTGTTGCGATTTTACGCAAACGCCATGATATGAGAGTCGTTCAGGAACGAGATTATATCAATCATCGTAAGGCTTCGGGTTATCGTTCTTATCACGTGGTTGTCGAATACACGGTTGATACGATCAACGGGGCTAAGACGATTTTGGCGGAGATTCAAATACGGACTTTAGCCATGAATTTTTGGGCTACGATTGAGCATTCGCTCAATTATAAGTATCAGGGGGATTTCCCAGAGGAGATCAAAAAACGCTTGGAGATTACAGCTAGAATTTCCCATCAATTGGATGAAGAAATGGGGAAAATCCGTGATGATATTCAGGAAGCACAGGCGCTCTTTGATCCTTTGAGTAGAAAACTAAACGACGGTGTAGGAAATAGTGACGATACAGATGAAGAATACAGGTAAACGAATTGATCTGATTGCAAATAGAAAACCGCAGAGTCAAAAGGTTTTGTATGAGCTGAAAGACCAGTTGAAAAAACATCATTTTATACTCAACGACACCAATCCTGACATCGTCATATCAATTGGTGGGGATGGGATGCTTTTGTCTGCATTTCACAAGTACGAGAATCAGTTAGATAAAGTTCGATTTATTGGCGTACATACAGGACACTTGGGATTCTACACAGATTATCGCGATTTTGAGTTGGAACAGTTGGTTACCAATCTCCAACTGGATACTGGTGCCAAGGTTTCCTATCCTGTTTTGAATGTCAAGGTGACACTTGAAAACGGAGAAGTTAAGACCTTCCGTGCATTAAACGAAGCCAGCATCCGTCGATCAGACCGGACCATGGTTGCGGATATCATCATTAACCATGTTCCGTTCGAGCGATTTCGAGGAGATGGAGTGACTGTTTCAACGCCGACGGGAAGTACTGCCTACAACAAGTCCTTGGGCGGAGCTGTCTTGCATCCTACTATTGAAGCCTTGCAGTTGACAGAGATAGCAAGTCTTAACAACCGAGTCTATCGCACTTTGGGATCATCAATCATTATTCCCAAAAAAGATAAGATTGAACTCTTACCGACACGTAATGATTACCACACGATATCTGTCGATAACAGTGTCTATTCATTCCGAAATATAGAACGGATTGAGTACCAAATCGACCATCACAAGATACACTTCGTAGCGACGCCAAGTCACACTAGTTTCTGGAATCGCGTCAAAGATGCCTTCATCGGCGAGGTGGACGAATGAGGTTCGAATTTATCACAGATGAACATGTCAAAGTCAAAACTTTTCTGAAGAAACACGAGGTTTCTAAAGGACTTTTGGCTAAGATAAAGTTTCGAGGCGGTGCTATTCTGGTCAATGATCAACCTCAAAATGCGACTTATCTCTTAGATGTTGGAGACCGCGTTGCCATTGATATTCCAGCTGAGGAAGGCTTTAAAACTCTTGAAGCCATTGATCGTCCTCTAGATATCTTGTATGAAGATGACCATTTTCTGGTTTTGAATAAGCCTTATGGAGTTGCTTCCATCCCCAGTGTCAATCATTCCAATACCATTGCCAATTTTATCAAGGGCTACTATGTCAAGCAAAACTATGAAAACCAGCAGGTTCACATCGTGACCAGGCTTGATAGAGATACATCTGGTTTGATGCTTTTTGCCAAACACGGTTATGCTCATGCACGTTTAGACAAGCAACTGCAACGAAAGTCTATCGAAAAACGGTATTTCGCTTTGGTTAAGGGCGATGGGGTTTTGGAGCCAGAAGGGGAAATTATTGCCCCGATTGCGCGTGATGAAGACTCCATTATCACGAGACGGGTTGCCAAAGGTGGGAAATACGCCCATACATCTTACAAAGTTGTAGCGTCTTATGGAAATATTCACCTAGTCGATATTCGTCTGCATACTGGGCGAACTCATCAGATCCGAGTGCATTTTTCTCATATCGGCTTTCCTTTGTTGGGAGATGATCTCTATGGAGGTAGCCTAGAAGATGGTATTCAACGCCAGGCCTTACATTGTCATTCCTTATCCTTTTATCATCCCTTCTTAGGGCGTCAGCTGGAGCTGGAAAGCCCTTTGCCAGATGATTTTAACAATCTTATTATTCAGTTATCAACTAATACTCTTTAAAATCTATTTTGAGTATAATTAATTATCTTAAAGGAGAAACTCATGGAAGTTTTTGAAAGTCTAAAAGCCAGTTTAGTTGGCAAAAATGCTCGTATTGTTCTACCTGAAGGGGAAGAACCACGTATCCTTCAAGCAACAAAACGCTTAGTAAAAGAAACGGAAGTTGTTCCTGTTTTGCTTGGAAACCCTGCAAAAATTAAAATTTATCTTGAAATCGAAGGGATCATGGATGGTTATGAAGTGATTGATCCACATCATTATCCTCAATTTGAAGACATGGTGGTTGCACTCGTAGAACGTCGTAAAGGAAAAATGTCGGAAGAAGAAGCACGTCAGGTTTTACTAGAAGATGTCAACTACTTTGGTGTTATGCTTGTCTATATGGGCTTGGTAGATGGAATGGTATCAGGAGCTATTCACTCAACAGCTTCAACAGTTCGTCCAGCTCTTCAAATTATCAAAACGCGTCCAAATGTTACTCGTACTTCAGGTGCTTTTCTTATGGTGCGTGGTACAGAACGTTACTTGTTTGGTGACTGTGCCCTTAATATCAATCCTGATGCAGAAGCTTTGGCTGAAATTGCTATCAACTCAGCGATTACTGCCAAAATGTTTGGAATTCAACCAAAAATCGCTATGTTGAGTTATTCTACAAAAGGTTCTGGTTTTGGTGATAGTGTTGATAAGGTGGTTGAAGCAACTAAACTGGCACACGATTTACGCCCTGACCTTGAGATTGATGGGGAATTGCAATTCGACGCAGCTTTCGTTCCAGAAACAGCAGCCCTAAAAGCTCCAGGTAGCAATGTAGCAGGTCAAGCAAATGTCTTCATCTTCCCAGGTATCGAGGCAGGAAATATCGGCTACAAAATAGCTGAACGCCTAGGTGGTTTTGCAGCTATCGGTCCCGTTCTACAAGGATTGAATAAACCAGTCAACGATCTATCACGTGGATGTAACCCAGATGATGTTTACAAATTAACTCTCATCACAGCAGCTCAGGCGATCAATCAATAAGAAATGGAGTCCCTTCTACTAAAGGAAGGGGCTTTTTAGTACTGAGAAAAGGACAGTTAGGAGCTTCTATGTTATACTAGATATATGTTAGATTTGAAAGAATACGGCGTTGAGATGTGGCCAGAGGAGAAGATCATTTCATTTCGTGAGAAACTCCTCAACTGGTATGATGAAAACAAGCGAGATTTGCCTTGGCGGAGAAGTAAAAATCCTTATCACATCTGGGTATCTGAAATCATGCTTCAGCAGACCAGAGTGGATACAGTCATTCCCTACTATGAACGATTTTTGGACTGGTTTCCAACTGTGGAAAGTTTGGCTAATGCGCCTGAAGAGCGTCTGCTAAAAGCATGGGAGGGGTTGGGCTATTACTCCCGAGTTCGCAACATGCAGAAAGCAGCCCAGCAGATTATGGCTGACTTTGGAGGGGAATTTCCAAACACCTATGAAGGAATTTCTAGTTTAAAAGGGATTGGTCCCTACACTGCGGGAGCAATTTCCAGTATCGCTTTTAATTTACCCGAGCCAGCAGTTGATGGTAATGTCATGCGAGTTTTGTCTCGCTTGTTTGAGGTCAATCATGATATCGGCGTTCCTAGCAATCGAAAGATCTTCCAAGCTATGATGGAAATCTTGATTGATCCAGAACGGCCAGGTGACTTTAACCAAGCTCTGATGGATTTAGGCTCTGACATAGAGGCTCCAGTTAATCCTCGACCAGAAGAAAGTCCTGTTAAGGAATTTAGCGCAGCCTATCAGAATGGAACCATGGATCGATATCCGATAAAAGAACCCAAGAAAAAGCCTCTCCCAATCTATCTCAAGGCTTTGGTTGTGCGCAATGCTCAAGGGCAATACCTACTTGAGAAAAACGAAAGCGAGAAACTCCTTGCTGGATTTTGGCATTTCCCCTTGATAGAAGTAGAGGAGTTCTCACAGGAAGAAGAACAGCTGAATCTATTTGCTCAGGTTGCTGAAAAAAGCGTTGCTTTTGGTCCAACACCCCAAGAAAGTTTTGAGCAGGATTATGATTTAGAAGTTAATTGGTCACATCAAGTATTTGATCAAGTTAAGCATGTCTTTAGTCATCGTAAATGGCATATTCAAATCCTAGCGGGTCAGGTGACAAAATCAAAACAGTTTTCTGACAGAGAAATTCGCTGGATCTCCCCTCAGAAGTTTTCTGATTATCCACTTGCTAAACCTCAACAAAAGATTTGGCAGGTTTATAAAACCGTTCTTGAAGATGAGGGCTGGAATTAGCCATTTGTGTCTTCTTTACATTTTTTTGTTATAATAGATAGAGAAAAGGTGAACATATGAAAAAAATATTAGTTGTAGATGATGAAAAACCAATCTCAGATATTATTAAGTTCAATATGACCAAGGAAGGTTATGAGGTTGTAACAGCCTTCAACGGCCGTGAGGCAATCGAGCTATTTGAAGCGGAGCAACCAGATATTATTATCCTAGACTTGATGCTACCTGAGATCGATGGTTTAGAAGTTGCTAAGACCATTCGTAAGACTAGCAGTGTGCCTATCATTATGCTCTCAGCCAAGGATAGTGAATTTGACAAGGTTATTGGTTTGGAGTTAGGGGCAGATGATTATGTGACCAAACCATTCTCAAATCGTGAGTTGCAAGCGCGTGTGAAGGCATTGATCCGTCGTACAGACCTCGCTTCAGTGGATAGTCAAGAAACTGATGAAAAGAAATCCCAACCCCTACAGATTGGCGATCTGGAAATCGTTCCAGATGCTTATGTGGCTAAGAAATACGGTGAGGAATTAGATTTGACTCACCGTGAGTTTGAGCTCTTGTACCACTTGGCCTCTCACATTGGTCAAGTCATCACTCGTGAACACTTGCTTGAGACTGTTTGGGGCTATGATTATTTTGGTGATGTTCGTACAGTGGACGTGACCATCCGACGTTTGCGTGAAAAAATCGAAGACACTCCAAGCCGTCCAGAATACATCCTAACCCGTCGTGGTGTGGGTTACTATATGAGAAATAATGATTGAAGCAATTAAACAAAGCGTTCTGAATAGAGATTTTATCTTTATCTTGATTTTAGTCGGCTTTATCTTGGTGGTCACCTTGCTATTGCTAGAAAATCGCCGTGATAATATTCGGCTAAAGCAGATTAATCAAAAGGTCAAGGATTTGATTGCAGGGGATTATTCTCGAGTTTTGGATATGCAAGGAAGCTCTGAAATCACTAACATCACCAATAACCTCAATGATTTGTCTGAGGTTATTCGTTTAACACAGGAAAATCTGGAGCAAGAAACAAAAAGGCTTAACAGTATTCTTTCTTATATGACAGATGGAGTTCTTGCAACCAATCGCCGTGGTCAGATTACCATGATTAACGATATGGCTAAGAAACAGCTGGGTATCGTAAAAGAAGAAGCATTGAACAAAAGCATCCTAGAATTGCTTAAGATAGAGGATGAATATGAGCTGCGTGACCTCATTACACAGATTCCTGAATTGATGATTGATTCCCAAAATGCTAATGGTGAATATCTTAGTCTTCGTGTGCGTTTTGCACTCATTCGTCGTGAGTCTGGATTCATCTCTGGTTTGGTTGCCGTTTTGCACGATACGACTGAACAGGAGAAGGAAGAGCGTGAGCGGAGACTCTTTGTTTCTAACGTCAGCCATGAGTTGCGGACACCTTTGACTAGTGTTAAGTCCTATCTTGAAGCCTTGGACGAGGGAGCCTTGTATGATCCTGTAGCCCCTGATTTTATCAAGGTTTCGCTTGATGAAACCAATCGTATGATGCGGATGGTGACAGATCTCTTGCATCTCTCTCGTATTGATAATGCGACTACTCGGTTGGATGTGGAATTGATTAATTTTACAGCCTTCATCACCTTTATCCTCAACCGCTTTGATAAGATGAGAAGCCAGGATGAAGAGAAAAAATATGAGCTGGTTAGAGATTATCCTATCAATTCTGTTTGGATCGAGATTGATACCGATAAGATGACCCAGGTGATTGATAATATTCTCAACAATGCTATCAAGTACTCACCAGATGGTGGGAAAATTACTGTCAGCATGAAAACCACTGAAGACCAGATGATTTTATCTATCAAAGACCAAGGTCTAGGTATTCCAAAGCAAGATTTGCCGAAGATTTTTGACCGCTTTTATCGTGTGGATCGTGCAAGAAGTCGTGCACAAGGTGGAACTGGTCTAGGTCTGGCTATTGCCAAGGAAATTATCAAACAACATAATGGCTTTATTTGGGCCAAAAGTGAATACGGTAAGGGGTCAACCTTTACCATCGTGCTCCCTTATGATAAGGATGCCGTAAAAGAAGAAGTCTGGGAGGATGAAGTAGAAGGCTAGAATGAGTGAAATAGGCTTTAAATACAGTATTTTAGCATCAGGTTCCAGTGGAAATTCCTTTTATCTGGAAACCCCAAAAAAGAAAATCTTAGTGGATGCAGGCTTGTCTGGTAAGAAAATTACCAGCCTCTTGAGCGAAATCAATCGCAAGCCTGAAGATTTGGATGCGATTTTAATTACGCATGAGCATTCTGACCATATCCATGGAGTCGGTGTATTGGCTCGAAAGTATGGTATGGACCTTTACGCTAATGAGAAAACTTGGCAGGCTATGGAAAATAGCAAGTACCTCGGTAAGGTTGATTCATCCCAGAAGCACATCTTTGAGATGGGCAAAACTAAAACCTTTGGAGATATCGACATCGAGAGTTTTGGTGTTAGCCATGATGCAGTCGCACCGCAGTTCTATCGCTTTATGAAGGATGATAAGAGTTTTGTCATGCTGACTGATACAGGTTATGTTAGTGACCGTATGGCAGGGATTGTTGAAAATGCGGATGGCTATCTTATCGAGTCCAACCACGATGTGGAGATCTTGCGAGCAGGTTCTTATGCTTGGCGACTCAAACAGCGAATCCTATCTGATCTCGGTCACCTCTCTAACGAAGACGGTGCTGAGGCCATGATTCGTGCAATGGGAAATCGGACCAAGAAAATCTACCTTGGACATTTGTCTAAGGAGAACAATATCAAAGAACTGGCTCATATGACCATGGTCAATCAGCTAGCCCAAGCTGATTTGGGTGTAGGAGTAGACTTTAAGGTTTACGATACCTCTCCCGATACCGCAACACCACTGACAGATATATAAAAAAGAAGGCGAGTGCCTTCTTTTATTGTCTTTTACAATCCTGCAAATTCTTTGATTTCTTGTGCTGACATTGAAGAGTCGCAACGGACATCGATTTGACCATCTGCAACGTGGACAAAGCCTGGAACAGTCGGGATTCCATAACGTGAACGGAATTCTTGCAACTCATTGAGTTGGCTTGGTTCTTCACTGTTGATGAAGTAGATGTGGGCTTTGGTTTCAGCGACGACAACTGCCAATGTGCCAGCAAATTTACGGCAGTAAGGGCAAGTTTTACGACCGATGAAGAAGGTCGCTGTTTCTTTATTATCAAGTGCTTCTTGAGCACGGGCAACAGTAGTCACTTCAAGGTCTTTAATATCTTCTAAAAACTGATTCATAAGAATACCTCTCTTTTTTTGATAAAACTAGTATGCCATAAAGTTTCTAAAATTGCTCGGATTTGATACGAAAAAAGATGAGATTGGCTGGTCTCATCTTTTATAGATTTTTATTTTACAAAAGCATTGATTTCTGCTTCGATGTTAGCAATTTTAGCTTGTGATTCTTCATTACTTTCACCCACAACGGCAATGTAGAACTTGATTTTTGGTTCTGTACCAGAAGGACGAACGGCAATCCAAGAACCATCCGCAAATGTGTATTTCAAGACATCGCTTGGAGGAGTGGTCAAGGTTGTTACAGTGCCATCAGCAGTAGTAGAAGTTTGTGCCTTGAAGTCTTCTGTGATTGAGATAGCAGTAGCGTTAAATTCTTTGGGACCATTGTCACGGAATTTAGCCATAATCGCTTTGATTTGCTCAGCTCCATCAACCCCTGAGAGAGTTACAGAGATAGTCTTTTCAGCGTAGTAACCGTATTCTTTGTAGATTTCTTCGATACCATCAGCAAGTGTCAAACCGCGTGAACGGTAGTAGGCAGCAAGCTCAGCAACGACAAGGACAGCTTGGATAGCATCTTTATCACGTACGAATGGTTTGATTAAGTAACCGAAGCTTTCTTCAAATCCCATCATGTAAGTGTGGTTGTGTTTTTCTTCGAATTCTTGAATCTTTTCAGCGATAAATTTGAAACCAGTCAAGACGTTGAACATGGTTGTACCGTAGCTTTCAGCAATCTTCGTTACCAAGTCAGTTGATACGATAGACTTGCAGAGAGCAGCATTTTCAGGAAGTGTTCCAGCGTTTTTGTGGGCTTCCAAGATGTACTTAGCCATGATAGCTCCGATTTGGTTACCTGAAAGGTTGAGGTAGCTACCATCTTTTTGAAGGACTTCCACACCAACACGGTCAGCATCAGGGTCGGTTGCGACAAGTACATCAGCACCTACTTTACGTCCGAGTTCTTCTGCAAGAGCAAAAGCTGCTTGGCTTTCTGGGTTCGGAGATTTTACAGTTGAGAAGTCTGGGTCTGCAGTTGCTTGTGCTTCAACAACTTGAACAGAGTCAAATCCTGCTTGAGCAAGAGCACGACGAGCCAACATTTCACCAGTACCGTGAAGTGGAGTGTAGACAATCTTCATGTCTTTACCAAATTCTTCAATCAAGGCAGGGTTGATGTTTACGTCTTTAACTTCCTTGAGGTATTCAGCATCAATAGCATCGCCAATCACTTCAATCAAGCCAGAAGCTTTTTCCGCTTCTACATCGGCAACTTCAACAGCAAATGGATTTTCGATAGCACGGATGTAAGTTGTCAAAGCATCCGCATCGTGTGGAGGCATCTGTCCACCATCTTCACCGTAAACTTTGTAACCGTTAAATGGAGCTGGGTTGTGGCTAGCAGTAATCATGATACCTGCAAAACAGTTGAGGTGACGAACTGCAAATGAGAGTTCTGGAGTTGGACGAAGGCTTTCAAATACATAAGATTTGATACGATGTTTTGCTAGAACTGCAGCAGATTCAAAGGCAAATTCTGGAGAGAAGTGACGGCTATCGTAGGCAATTGCCACACCGCGTTCTTTTTCATTTCCACCTTTTGACTCAATCAAACGAGCCAAACCTTCAGTTGCTTGACGGACAACATAGATATTGATACGGTTAGTACCAGCTCCAATCAATCCACGCATACCAGCAGTACCAAATTCAAGATTGGTATAGAAGGCGTCTTCCTTTGTCTTTTCGTCCATGTTTTCCAAATCTTGACGAAGGTAGTCTGGAAGTTCAGCAAAATCTAACCATTTTTGATAATTTTCTTGGTAAGTCATAGAGGATCTCCTTTTTTTGTAAATTCTTTTAATCGCTTTCATTATATCACGATTTATCATTTTAGTAAAACGTTAGCATAACTTTCTGAAAAAGCTTGAAATGAAATGGATTCTATAGTCTTGAACCCCTTAGGGAAACATGCTATACTACCTATATGATTATTTTACAAGCTAATAAAATTGAACGTTCATTTGCAGGAGAGGTTCTTTTTGATAATATCAATCTGCAAGTAGATGAACGAGATCGGATTGCCCTCGTTGGGAGAAATGGAGCGGGTAAGTCTACTCTTTTGAAGATTTTGGTTGGAGAAGAGGAGCCAACTAGTGGGGAAATCAATAAGAAAAAAGATATTTCTCTGTCTTATCTAGCCCAGGATAGCCGATTTGAGTCTGAGAATACCATCTACGATGAAATGCTCCATGTCTTTGATGATTTGCGTCGGACTGAGAAACAACTTCGTCAGATGGAACTGGAGATGGGTGAAAAGTCTGGCGCTGAATTGGATAAACTGATGGCGGATTATGACCGTTTGTCAGAGAATTTCCGTCAAGCAGGCGGCTTTACCTATGAAGCTGATATCCGTGCTATCTTAAATGGTTTTAAGTTTGATGAATCTATGTGGCAGATGAAAATTGCTGAGCTTTCTGGTGGTCAAAATACTCGTCTGGCTCTAGCAAAAATGCTCCTTGAAAAGCCTAATCTCTTGGTTTTGGACGAGCCAACCAACCACTTGGATATTGAAACCATAGCCTGGTTGGAAAATTACTTGATAAACTATAGCGGTGCCCTCATTATTGTCAGCCACGACCGTTACTTCTTAGACAAGGTTGCGACGATTACGCTCGATTTGACCAAGCATTCTTTGGATCGCTATGTGGGAAATTACTCTCGTTTCGTTGAACAAAAAGAGCAAAAGCTAGCAACGGAAGCTAAGAACTATGAAAAGCAGCAGAAGGAAATCGCTGCTCTGGAAGACTTTGTCAATCGTAATCTAGTACGAGCTTCGACAACCAAACGTGCCCAATCTCGCCGGAAACAATTGGAAAAAATGGAGCGTTTGGACAAACCTGAAGCTGGTAAGAAATCAGCCAACATGACCTTCCGGTCTGAAAAAACATCTGGGAATGTTGTTTTGACTGTTGAAAATGCTGCTATTGGCTATGATGGGGAGATATTGTCAGAGCCTATTAACCTTGACCTCCGCAAGATGAACGCTGTTGCGATTGTCGGACCAAATGGTATTGGTAAATCAACCTTTATCAAGTCTATTGTGGACCAGATCCCTTTTATCAAGGGAGAGAAGCATTTTGGTGCTAATGTTGAGGTTGGTTACTACGATCAGACTCAAAGCAAGTTAACACCTAGTAATACGGTTCTAGATGAACTTTGGAATGATTTTAAACTGACACCAGAAGTTGAAATCCGTAACCGTCTTGGCGCTTTCCTCTTCTCTGGTGATGATGTTAAAAAGTCAGTTGGAATGCTCTCTGGTGGTGAAAGAGCTCGTTTGTTGCTTGCCAAACTTTCAATGGAAAACAACAATTTCTTGATTCTTGACGAGCCAACCAACCATTTGGATATTGATAGCAAGGAAGTGTTGGAAAATGCCTTGATTGACTTTGACGGAACCTTGTTGTTCGTCAGTCACGACCGTTACTTTATCAATCGTGTAGCCACTCATGTTTTAGAATTGTCTGAGAATGGTTCGACCCTCTATCTAGGAGATTATGACTACTATGTTGATAAAAAGGCTGAAATGGAAGTCAGCCAGACAGAAGAAACTTCAACTAGCAATCAAGCAAAAGAAGCAAGTCCAGCTAATGACTACCAGGCCCAGAAAGAAAGTCAAAAAGAAGCTCGCAAGCTCATGCGCCAAATAGAGAGTTTAGAAGCTGAAATCGAAGAGTTAGAAACTCAAAGTCAAGCCATTTCTGAACAAATGCTGGAAACCAACGATGCTGAAAGGCTCATGGAATTGCAGACTGAACTGGACAAAATCAGCCATCGTCAGGAAGAGGCTATGCTTGAGTGGGAAGAATTATCGGAGCAGGTGTAAGAAATGGAACATCTTGGAAAGGTATTTCGTGAATTTCGAACAAGTGGGAAATACTCCTTGAAAGAGGCGGCAGGTGAATCATGTTCAACATCTCAATTATCTCGCTTCGAACTTGGAGAGTCTGATTTGGCAGTTTCTCGTTTCTTTGAGATTTTGGATAATATTCATGTGACTATTGAAAATTTCATGGACAAGGCTAGAGATTTTCAAAATCATGAACATGTTGCCTTGATGGCACAGATTATTCCGCTTTACTACTCAAATAATATTGCTGGTTTTCAAAAGCTTCAAAAGGAACAGCTTGAGAAAGCAAAGAGTTCGACCAATCCCCTCTATTTTGAGCTGAATTGGATTCTGCTACAAGGACTGATTTGTCAAAGAGATGCTCGTTACAGGATGAGGCAGAGTGATTTGGAAAAGGTAGCAGATTATCTTTTTCAAACAGAAGAATGGACCATGTATGAGTTGATTCTTTTCGGAAATCTCTATACTTTCTACAATGTGGACTATGTGGCTCGGATTGGCAGAGAAGTCATGGAGCGAGAAGGCTACTACAAAGAAATTGGTCGGCATCGTAAACTTGTTTTGATTTTAGCTCTTAACTGTTACCAGCATTGTTTGGAGAATCGTTCTTTTGCGAATGCGGACTATTTTGAGGGCTATGTGGAGAAGTTGATTGGAAATGGTATCAAGCTTTATGAGCGCAATATCTTCCACTATCTCAAAGGTTTCGCCCTCTACCAGAGAGACTTGAAAGAAGAAGGTTGTAGTCAGATGCAAGAAGCCATGCATATTTTTGATGTGCTTGGACTTCCAGAGCAAGTGGCTTACTATCAGGAACATTATGAAAAATTTGTAAATGCTTAAATTTCCCAAATAAGGGAAATTCAAAGAGACTCCTTTCAGTTTTGATACAATAGTTTCAAAATTTGAGAGGAGTTTTTTATATGAATCGACATGCAATCCAGTTGATTAGTCGTGGGGCTATTAATAAAATAGGGAATATGCTCTATGACTATGGAAATAGTGTTTGGTTAGCATCAATGGGAACGATAGGACAGACTGTTCTTGGTATTTACCAAATTTCTGAACTCGTCACATCGATTCTGGTCAATCCCTTTGGCGGAGTGATTTCAGACCGATTTTCGCGTCGCAAAATTTTGATGACGACAGACTTGGTTTGTGGTATTCTCTGTTTAGCTATTTCTTTCATCAGAAATGATAGCTTGATGATTGCTGCTCTGATCTTCGCAAATATTGTTCAGGCGATTGCCTTTGCATTTTCTCGTACAGCCAACAAAGCCATTATAACTGAGGTTGTAGAGAAAGACGAGATTGTGACCTATAATGCTCGCTTAGAGCTCGTTTTGCAGGTTGTAGGAGTCAGTTCTCCGGTGCTTTCTTTTCTCGTTTTACAATTTGCCAGTCTCCATATGACGCTCGTTTTAGATGCCATTAGTTTTTTCATCGCATTTACCTTAGTAGCTTTTCTCCCCAAAAAAGAGACTCAGGAACAAGAGAAAAAGACTTTTAGTTGGAGAAATATTTTTGCTGATATGAAAGAAGGACTTGCCTATATCTGGCACCAGCAAGAAATCTTTTTCCTTCTGATAGTAGCTTCCAGTGTTAATTTCTTTTTTGCAGCTTTTGAATTTCTCCTCCCTTTTTCAAATCGACTTTACGGGGTAGAAGGAGCTTATGCGAGTATTTTGACTATGGGCGCTATTGGTTCGATTATCGGAGCTCTTCTAGCTAGTAAAATAAAGGCAAGTGTTTATAATCTTTTGATTCTATTGGCTTTGACTGGAGTTGGAGTTTTTATGATGGGGTTACCACTGCCAACTTTTCTTTCCTTTTCTGGAAATTTAGTTTGTGAACTGTTTATGACGATTTTTAATATTCACTTTTTTACTCAGGTGCAAACCAAAGTTGAGGGGGAATACTTGGGGAGAGTGCTAAGTACAATTTTTACATTAGCCATTCTATTTATGCCGATTGCAAAAGGCTTTATGACGGTGCTGCCAAGTGTACATCTCTCTTCTTTTCTGATAATTGGAAGCGGGGTTATTGCCCTGTCTTGTTTATCCCTCGTTTATGTGCGAAGTCATTTTAAAAAAGAGTTATAATTTCTCTTTTTAAGAAAATATTTTACTACGAACCATTTTTCAGTCCTTCTCTATTGTGAGGAGGGCTTGATTTGTGGTAAAATGGGATTATGAATGAAAGAATGAATGAGTTAGTTGCCTTACTCAACCGCTATGCGACCGAGTACTATACGAGTGATAATCCCTCGGTGTCAGATAGCGAGTATGATCGTCTCTACCGAGAGTTGGTCGAGTTGGAAACTGCCTATCCAGATCAAGTTTTAGCAGACAGTCCGACCCATCGCGTTGGTGGTAAGGTTTTAGATGGTTTTGAAAAATACAGTCATCAGTATCCTCTTTATAGTTTGCAGGATGCTTTTTCACGTGAAGAGTTAGAAGCTTTTGATGCGCGTGTTCGCAAGGAGTTAGCCCATCCCACTTATATCTGTGAGCTGAAAATCGATGGTTTGTCTATCTCACTTACGTATGAAAAGGGGATTTTTGTCGTTGGGGCGACACGTGGAGATGGTTCTATTGGTGAGAATATCACAGAAAACCTCAAGCGTGTCAAGGACATTCCTTTGACCTTGCCAGAAGAACTTGATATTACCGTTCGTGGGGAGTGTTACATGCCACGCGCTTCTTTTGACCAGGTCAACCAAGCTCGCCAAGAAAATGGAGAGCCTGAATTTGCCAATCCTCGTAACGCAGCTGCAGGAACCCTCCGTCAGTTGGATACAGGAGTAGTAGCTAAGCGCAACCTTGCGACTTTTCTCTATCAAGAAGCTAGCCCTTCTACTCGTGATAGTCAAGAAAAGGTCTTGAAGCATCTTGAACAGCTTGGCTTTGTGGTTAATCCTAAACGAATTCTGGCTGAAAACATAGATGAGATATGGGAGTTCATTCAAGAAGTAGGACAAGAACGGGAGAAACTACCTTACGATATCGATGGAGTGGTCATCAAGGTCAATGATCTAGCTGGTCAAGAAGAACTTGGTTTTACAGTTAAAGCGCCTAAGTGGGCAGTAGCTTACAAATTTCCTGCTGAGGAAAAAGAAGCCCAACTGCTCTCAGTTGACTGGACAGTAGGTCGTACGGGTGTTGTGACCCCAACTGCCAATCTGACACCAGTTCAGCTTGCTGGGACAACTGTTAGCCGTGCAACTCTCCACAACGTAGATTATATTGCTGAAAAAGATATCCGCAAAGACGATACGGTTATCGTCTATAAGGCTGGAGATATCATCCCTGCTGTTTTGCGTGTAGTAGAGTCCAAGCGTGTTTCTGAAGAAAGACTAGATATTCCGACTAATTGTCCAAGTTGTGACAGTCAATTGCTTCATTTTGAAGATGAAGTAGCCCTGCGTTGTATCAATCCTCGCTGCCCTGCCCAAATCATGGAAGGTTTGATTCACTTTGCCTCTCGAGATGCCATGAATATTATAGGGCTTGGTCCATCTATCGTTGAAAAACTTTTTGCTGCTAATCTGGTTAAGGATGTGGCAGATATTTACCGTTTGAAAGAAGACGATTTCCTCCTTTTAGAAGGTGTCAAGGAAAAGTCTGCTTCTAAACTGTATCAGGCTATTCAAGCATCAAAGGAAAACTCTGCTGAAAAGCTCTTGTTTGGTCTGGGAATTCGCCATGTTGGAAGCAAGGCTAGTCAGCTCTTGCTCCAACACTTCCACTCTATTGAAAATCTAGCCCAAGCAGACCCAGAGGAAGTGGCAAGTATCGAGAGCTTGGGTAGTGTGATTGCTCAAAGTCTTCAGACTTATTTTGCTACAGAAGGATCGAAGATTCTCTTAGATGAGTTGAAAGAAGCTGGAGTCAATCTGGACTACAAAGGACAGACAGTAGTAGCAGATGCGGCCTTGTCAGGTTTGACCGTTGTACTCACGGGGAAATTGGAACGTCTCAAACGCTCAGAAGCAAAAAGTAAACTTGAAAGTCTAGGTGCCAAAGTAACAGGCAGTGTATCCAAGAAAACGGATCTTGTCGTAGCAGGAGCAGATGCAGGAAGCAAACTCCAAAAAGCTCAAGAACTTGGTATCGAAGTTCGAGATGAAGCTTGGTTGGAAAGTTTGTAACGATAGTAAAAACAAGGTGTCAGATAGTCTGAAACTGTCTCTCCTGATGTGTTTTGACATGGTTAAAATCTGTTGTCCATTGTGATGAAATGCCAACTGAATCCATCCGCACCAAATAAAATTAAAATAGAAATTAGAAATTAGGAAAAAACATGTACAATTATCCCGTTCTACTCCATTTTCATAGAAAAAATGGAGATTATACAGCTTGCTCATTTAGCACAGACCGAGATGAAAACAAAAGCTCTTTAACTTCAGAGACCACTTATTTTGGTCTTCAGTTTTCTTTTACCGTGACCAGTCAGGAGAAGGTGGATAGTTTCACCTTCAAAGCCGAGATAGATGGTGTATTAAAAGAATATCTTGTACGTTTTAACTACTATCCCTTGCTGACAGAAGCATGGATTTTAGAGGGAGACGAGACTGTGTATTATTCAGAAAATCCAGCTATTGCTAGTCCATATTATAAGGATCAGAATCCATTTGCCTTTGATAAAGCCATCCATAGCGCAAGCTTTGATCATCACTGGGGATACCAAGGAGAACTAGGTTACAGCCTTTCAGATTATCAGACAAGCTTTAAACTTTGGGCTCCAACAGCTACAGCTGTTCAGGTGGTTGTCTATGAAAACACTAGTAACGATGCACCGATTTGGAAAACCTTTAATCTAGAGCGTGGGAATAGCTATTCATATAGTCATAAGTACAATACCATTGGTGTGTGGAGTCTAGACTTAGATGAAAATCTTGCTGGTAAGGCTTATCAGTATCAAATTGAATTTCCTCACCACCAGACTTTGACGAGAGACCCTTACACGATTGCCACAAGTCCTGACGGAAAACGTTCCGTAATTCTTTCTCATCAAGACAGACAAGTAGAAAGATTCGAAGTCAAACATGGGACAGAAGCGCCATGGCGTTTGGAGAATCCATGTAAAGCAGTTATCTGTGAAATGCATATTCGTGATTTTACAAAATCGCCTACATCTGGTGTTCCTGAAGAACTCCGCGGAACCTTCTTGGGTGCTGCTCAGACTGGAACGGTTAACCAATACGGTCAAGCAACCGCCTTTGACTATATCAAAGAACTTGGTTGCAACTATGTTCAGCTCCAACCAATCTTTGATCGTCATAAGGAATACGACGAGGATGGAAATGTAACCTATAACTGGGGTTATGACCCTCAAAACTACAACGCCCCTGAAACAAGTTTCTCTAGTAATCCAGATGATCCCGGACAGGCTATTCGAGACCTCAAGACCATGATTCAGGCTTATCATGATGCAGGAATCGGTGTCATTATGGACGTGGTTTATAACCATACCTTCTCAACAGTGGACGCTCCATTCCAGACAACTGTTCCCGATTATTTCTATCGTATGAATCGTGATGGAACTTTTCAAAACGGTACGGGGGTAGGAAATGAAACTGCAAGTGAACACGAGATGTTCCGCAAATATATGATTGATTCCATCCTCTATTGGGTGAAAGAATATAATATTGACGGTTTCCGTTTCGACTTGATGGGCATTCATGATGTCAAAACTATGCAGGCAATTCGTTGGGCACTGGATGAGGTCGATCCGCGTATTATCACTTATGGAGAAGGCTGGGATATGGGAACAGGTCTTGCTCCTTATGACAAGGCTAAGAAGGACAATGCCTACCAGATGCCAAATATCGGTTTCTTCAATGATAATCAGCGTGATGCGGTCAAAGGAGGAGAAGTTTATGGTTCAATCAAGTCAGGATTTGTAAGTGGTGCTGCTACAGAACCAATCGTCGCCAAGGCTATTCTTGGTAGCCGAGAATTGGGATCTTATCTCAGTCCAAACCAAGTCCTTAACTACGTGGAAGCCCATGATAATTACAACTTGCATGACTTGTTGGCAACCCTTCATCCCGATCAGAGTTCCGACCAGATTATGCGTAAGGTCGAGACAGCGACAGCCATGAACCTTCTCATGCAAGGTATGTCCTTTATGGAACTTGGTCAAGAGTTTGGTCGAACTAAGTTGATTCCAACTGGTGAACACGGAGAACTCACTCCAGCAGACCGAGAACGCGCTATGAACAGTTACAATGCACCTGATAGTGTCAATCAGGTAAACTGGGATTTGATCAATGAAAGACAAGAAAGCATTGAGTTTGTCCGTCAGATTATTCGACTGAAAACACAGACCAGTGCCTTCTCCTATCCTACATACGAAGAAGTTTACCGTCATGTCTTTGTCCACACAGCTGCTGAAAATAGCGGGTGGATTGTCTATGAGATTCACGGTGGATCAGAACATCTATTAGTGGTATTTAATGCTAAGGGAACCTCCTTCTACTTTGAAAATGCAGGTAAGCTTGAAATGCTTGTGACCAATAGTCGTTCGAAACAAGAAAATGTCATTGATGATATTAGTGTCGCAGTTTTAAAAGTGCTCTCATAAATTAATGTAGTAAAAAGGGTTAGATTATCTAATCCTTTTTGTCATTTATGAGGTTTTTAATGAAGAGTAGAATTAAGTTTCAAATAATTTGAAGGATCAAGATTGTGAAAAAAATCTCAATTTTTTCACAAAAAGGGTTGTAATTTTCTGAAAATTTGATAAAATAAGTCTTAATCATTTTCAGGAGGAAGAAAATTGGCAAGATATCAAAATTTAGTAAATGGAAAATGGAAATCATCAGAGAATGAGATTACCATCTATTCTCCCATCAATCAGGAAAAGCTGGGGACAGTACCAGCTATGAGTCAAACTGAAGTAGATGAGGCTATGAAAGCTGCGCGTGCAGCTCTCCCAGCATGGCGTGATTTAGCACCAGTTGAGCGTGCAGCCTATCTGCTTAAGACAGCAGATATTTTGGAACGTGATAAAGAAAAGATTGGTACAATTCTTGCCAAAGAGGTTGCTAAAGGGATTAAAGCAGCCATTGGAGAAGTAGTACGTACAGCAGATTTGATTCGTTTTGCTGCTGAGGAAGGTCTCCGTATCACTGGGCAAGCAATGGAAGGTGGCGGTTTTGAAGCTGCAAGTAAAAACAAACTAGCCGTTGTCCGTCGTGAGCCAGTTGGAGTTGTGTTAGCTATCGCGCCATTTAACTATCCAGTTAACCTTTCTGGATCTAAGATTGCTCCGGCTTTGATTGCAGGAAATGTCGTCATGTTTAAACCACCAACACAAGGATCTATCTCAGGTCTGTTATTAGCCAAGGCTTTTGATGAGGCAGGTATTCCAGCAGGAGTATTTAATACGATAACTGGCCGTGGTTCTGAAATCGGTGACTACATCATTGAACACAAGGAAATTAACTTTATCAACTTTACCGGCTCGACTCCAATTGGTGAGCGAATCGGTCGTTTAGCTGGAATGCGTCCTATCATGCTTGAACTTGGTGGGAAAGATGCAGCTATCGTTCTCGAAGATGCAGACTTGGAACACGCAGCTAAACAAATCGTCGGTGGAGCCTTTAGCTATTCAGGACAACGTTGTACTGCCATCAAGCGTGTCTTGGTTGTGGAAAGTGTAGCGGATAAATTGGCTGAATTACTTCAGGCAGAAGTTGCTAAGCTAACCGTTGGTGACCCATTTGACAATGCTGATATCACACCTGTTATTGACAATGCTTCAGCTGACTTCATCTGGGGATTGATTCAGGACGCTCAAGAAAAGGGTGCCAAAGCGCTTAGTCCAATCAAACGTGAGGGCAATCTCATTTGGCCAGGACTTTTTGATTATGTCACAAGAGATATGAAATTAGCCTGGGAAGAACCATTTGGACCTGTTCTCCCAATTATCCGAGTTGCAGATGCCAATGAAGCACTAGAAATTGCCAATGAATCTGAGTTTGGTCTTCAATCATCCGTGTTCACAAATGATTTTAAAAAAGCGTTTGAAATCGCTGAAAAACTTGAAGTCGGTACTGTTCATATTAATAATAAAACGCAACGTGGGCCAGATAATTTCCCATTCCTTGGGGTCAAAGGATCTGGTGCTGGTGTGCAAGGGATTAAATACAGCATTGAAGCAATGACAAATGTCAAATCCATTGTTTTTGATGTAAAATAATTTATAAAATCAGGAAATAACATTCCTGATTTTTATTTTTACTAAAAAATCCAGTTTAAAATTTAAAAATAACGAATGTTTTGGTATTATACTAAGAAAATATATGCAAATCGTTTATTTTTTTCAACAATTAAATGAAAAATCATATAATGTTAAGATATATTTTCTAAAATTTTCAAGATATTTTTTAAGAAATTCCGTAAACTGCTTGAAAGTTCTTTTAAAAGATAGTATAATAGAATTATAGAAAACGCTTACAAAAAGAAAGGGGATTGGATGAATAATCAAGAAGCATTGAGAACCTTCACTACTGGAGAAAATTTTCATCTCCAGCACTATCTAGGAGCACATAAAGAGGAAAAAGACGGAGAAATTGGTTTTACTTTCCGTGTTTGGGCACCTAACGCTCAGGCTGTGCACTTAGTTGGTGATTTTACAAACTGGACAGAGCATCAAATTCCCATGGTTCGTAATGAAGCAGGTGTTTGGGAAGTCTTCACAAGTCTGGCTTATGAAGGGCAGATTTATAAGTATCATATCACGCGTGCAAATGGGCACCAGATTATGAAAATTGATCCGTTGGCGGTTCGTTTTGAGGCCCGCCCAGAGACTGGAGCCATCCTGACTGATATTCCAGAGAAAAAATGGAAAGATGGTCTTTGGCTAGCTAGGAGAAAACGCTGGGGCTTTTTTGAGAGACCAGTCAATATTTATGAAGCTCACGCTGGATCTTGGAAGAGAAATCCAGATGGTAGTCCATACAGCTTTGCACAACTCAAGGAAGAACTCATTCCATACCTTGTTGAGATGAATTACACTCACATCGAGTTTATGCCTTTAATGGCTCACCCACTTGGATTAAGTTGGGGCTACCAGCTTATGGGTTACTTTGCTATGGAGCATTCTTACGGGCGACCAGAAGAATTCCAAGATTTTGTTGAGGAATGTCATTTAAACAATATCGGTGTAATTGTGGATTGGGTTCCAGGTCATTTTACCATCAACGATGACGCCCTTGCTTATTACGATGGAACACCAACTTTTGAATACCAAGACCATAATAAGGCCCATAACTACGGTTGGGGAGCTCTTAACTTTGACCTTGGGAAGAATGAAGTTCAGTCCTTCTTGATTTCTAGCATTAAATTCTGGATTGAATTTTATCATTTAGATGGTATTCGAGTGGATGCAGTCAGCAATATGCTCTACCTAGACTATGATAATGCTCCTTGGACTCCAAACAAAGACGGTGGCAATCTCAACTACGAAGGCTACTATTTCCTTCAACGTTTGAACACTGTTATCAAGTTAGCTCATCCAGATGTGATGATGATTGCAGAAGAAAGTTCATCAGAAACAAAGATTACTGGTATGAAAGAAATGGGTGGTCTAGGATTTGACTACAAGTGGAATATGGGTTGGATGAACGACATTCTCCGTTTCTACGAGGAAGATCCGATTTATCGTAAGTATGATTTTAACTTGGTAACCTTCAGCTTCATGTACGTTTTCAATGAAAACTACCTCTTACCATTTTCACATGATGAAGTCGTTCATGGTAAGAAAAGCATGATGCACAAGATGTGGGGTGATCGCTACAATCAATTTGCAGGTTTGCGAAATCTCTACACTTATCAAATTTGTCATCCAGGTAAGAAACTCTTGTTCATGGGAAGCGAATATGGTCAGTTCTTAGAGTGGAAGTCTGAGGAACAGCTAGAATGGTCTAACTTGGAAGATCCAATGAATGCTAAGATGAAGTACTTCACTTCTCAACTCAATCAATTCTATAAAGAGCATCGTTGCCTTTGGGAAATTGACACCAGCTACGACGGCATCGAAATTATCGATGCGGATAATAGAGATCAGAGTGTCCTTTCCTTTATTCGTAAGAGTAAAAAGGGTGAAATGCTAGTCTGTGTCTTTAATATGGCGCCTGTTGAACGAAAAGACTTTACAATCGGACTTCCTGTCGCAGGAGTTTATGATGAAGTTTGGAATACAGAATTGGAACAATGGGGTGGTGTCTGGAAAGAATACAACCAAACGGTTCAAACCCAAGAAGGATTATGGAAGGATTATGAGCAGACCTTGACCTTCACCTTGCCAGCTATGGGGGCAAGTATCTGGAAGATTAAACGTCGCTTGAAACCAACTAAAACTGTCACAAATAAAACCCAAAAAGGAGTAGAAAATGAAGAATGAAATGCTAGCTTTGATCCTTGCCGGTGGGCAAGGAACACGTCTCGGAAAACTCACTCAAAGCATTGCCAAACCAGCAGTGCAATTCGGTGGGCGCTACCGTATCATTGACTTTGCTCTTTCCAACTGTGCTAACTCTGGGATTCACAATGTCGGTGTGATTACACAATACCAGCCTCTTGCCTTGAACAACCACATCGGAAATGGTTCGAGCTGGGGACTAGATGGCATTAATACAGGTGTTTCTATCCTTCAACCCTACTCTGCAAGTGAAGGAAACCGTTGGTTTGAAGGGACTAGCCACGCTATCTACCAAAACATTGACTACATCGACAGTGTTAACCCAGAATACGTTTTGATCCTTTCTGGTGACCATATTTACAAGATGGACTATGATGACATGCTCCAATCTCACAAGGACAACAATGCCAGTTTGACAGTAGCTGTCTTGGATGTACCCCTCAAAGAAGCTAGCCGTTTTGGTATCATGAATACAGATGCCAATAATCGTATCGTTGAATTTGAAGAAAAACCAGCCGAACCTAAGTCTACCAAAGCTTCTATGGGGATTTATATCTTTGATTGGCAACGTCTCCGTAATATGCTGGTAGCTGCTGAAAAGAACAAGGTAGATATGTCAGACTTTGGTAAAAACGTTATTCCAAATTACCTTGAGTCTGGAGAAAGCGTTTATGTTTATGAGTTCAAAGGCTACTGGAAAGACGTTGGTACTATCGAGTCTCTATGGGAAGCAAATATGGAATACATTGATCCAAATAACGCTTTGGATAGTCGTGATCGTCAGTGGAAAATCTACTCACGGAACTTGATTTCACCACCAAACTTTATTGGAAAACACGCTCATGTAGAAGATTCTTTAGTTGTGGATGGCTGTCTCGTGGATGGAACTGTTAAGCATTCTATTCTCTCAACAGAAGCGCAAGTACGTGAGGGTGCTGAGGTAGTAGACTCTGTAATCATGAGTGGTGCCATTATCGGAAAAGGTGCAAAAATTAAACGTGCCATCATTGGTGAAGGTGCTGTTATTTCTGAAGGTGTCGAAATTGATGGAACAGACGAAGTACAAGTAGTAGGATATGATGAAGTAGTGGGGGTAGCAACAGATGAAGATTGATAAATATTCAGCCATTTTAGGAAACACCGTTGGTTTTCACGATATGTCAACTTTGACAGATCATCGTCCAGTAGCCAGCTTGCCATTTGGAGCAAAATATCGTTTGATCGACTTCCCTCTTTCTAGCCTTGCAAATGCTGGTGTTCGTAGTGTCTTTGGAATTTTCCAACAAGATAATATCAGTTCAGTCTTTGACCACATTCGTTCAGGACGTGAGTGGGGCTTATCTACCCTTCTCAGTCACTACTATCTAGGTATTTATAATACGCGTGTTGAAAGTAGCACAGTTGGGAAAGAATATTACCAACAGCTTCTCACTTATTTGAAACGTTCAGGGTCAAATCAGACGGTTGCACTTAACTGTGATATCGTGGTGAATATTGACCTCAATCAAGTATTCCATTTACATACTACTGCCGGTCGTCCGATTACAGTTGTTTATAAGAAATTACCTAAAAAGGATATTTCAGATGTTAATGCCATCTTGGAAGTGGATGAAACAGACCGTGTTCTTTCTCATAAACTTTTTGATGCCAAATCAACAGATGAACTTTTCAACATGTCTACAGATATATTCGTCGTTGATACTCCGTGGTTGATTAAGCGTTTGGAAGAAGAAGTTCAAAAAGAATACCCAGAAAAATTACGCTATGTTTTACGTGAGTTGGCAGCTAAAGAAGGTGCTTTTGCTTATGAATACACTGGCTACCTAGCCAATATTCACTCTGTTCAATCCTATTATCAAGCCAATATTGATATGCTTGAGTCTCAAAAATTCTACTCTCTCTTCTCACCTAACCAAAAGATTTATACCAAGGTTAAGAATGAAGAACCAACTTACTACTCAAACACCTCTAAGGTAAGTACTTCGCAGTTCGCCTCTGGTAGTATCATAGAGGGTGAAGTAGTTCAGTCGGTCCTATCACGTAATATTCACGTTCATAAGGATAGTCTAGTTAAAGACAGCCTTCTCTTCCCACGTGTTTTGATTGGCCAAGGTGCCCAAGTTGAGTATGCAATCTTGGACAAAGGGGCTGAAGTTGCTGACGGTGTCGTTATTCGCGGTACTGCAGAACACCCAGTTGTAGTCAAAAAAGGCGAAAAAGTTACAGAGGATATTCATTCATGAAAATTTTATTCGTAGCAGCAGAGGGTGCGCCCTTTTCAAAAACAGGTGGTTTGGGAGATGTCATTGGCGCTCTTCCAAAATCACTGGTAAAGGCAGGGCACGAAGTTGCGGTTGTCTTACCTTACTATGACATGGTAGAGGCTAAGTTCGGCGACCAGATTGAGGATGTTCTTCACTTTGAAGTGAGTGTAGGATGGCGTAGACAGTACTGTGGTATTAAGAAGACCGTCTTGAATGGTGTTACTTTCTACTTCGTAGACAATCAAACGTATTTCTTCCGAGGTCATGTTTACGGAGATTTCGATGATGGTGAACGTTTTGCCTTCTTCCAACTGGCTGCTCTTGAAGCCATGGAGCGAATTGATTTCATTCCAGATATTCTCCATGCCCATGATTATCACACCGCTATGATTCCTTTTCTCTTGAAGGAAAAATACAGATGGATTCAGGCATATCAAGGAATCAAGACCGTTTTAACCATTCACAATTTGGAATTCCAAGGTCAATTTTCTGAAGGAATGTTGTGGGATTTGTTTGGTGTTGGTTTTGAACGGTATGCTGATGGGACCCTTCGTTGGAATGACTGTCTTAACTGGATGAAAGCAGGTATTCTCTATGCGGATCGTGTCTCAACCGTATCGCCTAGCTATGCGCACGAGATTATGACCAGTCAGTTTGGTTGCGGTTTGGATCAGATTCTTCGCATGGAGTCAGGTAAGGTTTCAGGTATTGTCAATGGTATCGATGCAGATCTTTATAATCCTCAAACAGACCCGCTTTTAGACTATCATTTTGATAAGGATGACTTGTCAGGAAAAGCACAAAACAAAGCAAAATTGCAAGAGAGAGTTGGTTTACCAGTACGAGCAGATGTTCCGCTAGTTGGGATTGTCTCTCGTTTGACACGCCAAAAAGGCTTTGATGTTGTTGTTGAAAGCTTGCATCATTTCTTGCAAGAGGACGTTCAAATAGTCCTTTTAGGAACAGGTGACCCAGCTTTTGAACATTCCTTCTCCTGGTTTGCTCAAGTCTATCCTGACAAGCTATCAGCAAATATCACTTTTGACGTCAAACTTGCTCAAGAAATTTACGCAGCTTGTGATCTCTTCCTCATGCCAAGTCGTTTTGAACCATGTGGCTTGTCTCAAATGATGGCGATGCGTTATGGAACGCTACCATTGGTTCATGAAGTGGGTGGATTGCGTGATACAGTTCAATCCTTCAATCCAATCGAAGGAAGTGGAACTGGATTTAGCTTTGATAATTTAACACCTTACTGGCTTAACTGGAGTTTCCAAATAGCCTTGGATGTATATAAGTACCAGCCGGACGTTTGGAAAAATCTACAAAAACAAGCTATGGAATGCGATTTCTCATGGGATACAGCCTGCAAATTTTACCTGGACTTGTACCATAATTTAGTCAACTAATAGATAAAATCGTATGATTCTTTCATACGATTTTTGGGCTGTTTAGAAAAGAGGAGAAGTGATGACTCAAGTAATGGGCCTCTGTGTCATGGACGTTGACGGCACCCTGATAGCAGAAGAAGTGATTGACCTTTTAGGAAGAGAAGCAGGTTGCGAAGAAGAAATATCGCAGATTACGAGTCAGGCGATGCAAGGTGAACTAGACTTTGAAAGGAGTTTACGAGCGAGAGTCGCATTGTTAAAAGGTCTTCCTGTTTCGGTCTTTGATACTGTCTTCAAATCTATTCATCTTTCCAAGAATGCTCAAGAATTTATCTCCATTCTCCAAAAGCATGGCATCCTAGTTGGTCTAGTGTCTGGTGGATTTAGTCCGATTGTTGAGAGATTAGCAAAATCCCTCGGTATTTCCTATTTCTCTGCCAATCAGTTAGAAGTCAAAGACGGCTTTTTAACTGGAAAATTAGTTGGTGAAATTGTTACATCCCAAGAAAAACAAGCTGCTCTTGAGAAATGGAGAAAAGACCTAAAACTTCCCAAAGAAAGAACGATTGCTATCGGTGATGGTGCCAATGACCTCTTGATGTTAAAGACAGCAGGACGTGGTATTGCCTTTTGTGCCAAAGAAGTCGTAAAAGCTGAGGTAGCTTGTCATGTAGATACGAGGGATTTTTTGGAAGTTCTACCTTTAATTGATTTCTTAGAATGAGAGGGAACTATGAAAATTGTAATTGCACCCGATTCTTTTAAAGAAAGTTTGACGGCAGAAGAGGTCGTCAAAGCTATTAAAAGGGGCTTCGAACGGTCAATAGCAGATGTAGAATGTCTGCTTTGCCCTGTAGGTGATGGCGGGGAAGGAACTGTAGACGCTATCCGACATTCTCTTGACCTAGAAGAAAAATGGCAAGAGTTCACTGGACCTTTTGGCCAAAAAGAATCAATGCGCTACTTTCAAAAAGGTCAAATAGCGCTCTTTGAAGTTGCTGACTTGGTTGGTCTTGGAAAGATTCCGCGGGAGAAACGAAATCCCCTTCACATCCAAACCAAAGGTATCGGAGAGTTGATTCGCCATCTCGTTGATCAAGGGATGAAAGAAATCTATATCGGTGTAGGTGGTACGGCTAGTAATGATGGTGGAATTGGCATTGCAGCTGCTTTGGGTTATCACTTTTATGATAAGAATGGAAAAGAATTGCCAGCTTGCGGTCAGACTTTGCTTGAGTTCGAGTCAGTTTCAAATAGCAAGTTGTATAGGATTCCTGAAGATGTGAAAATCCGCATTTTAGCAGATGTCGTGAGCCCTTTATGCGGTTATCAAGGGGCAACCTATACATTTGGAAAACAAAAGGGCTTGGATCCTGCTTTGTTTGAGACAGTAGATCTGGCTATACAGGAGTTCTATGAAAAATTCTCACCTTCCACCCTATCTCTGAAAGGAGCAGGAGCAGGTGGGGGTATTGCTGCTGGTCTCTGTGCCTTTGCTCAGGCTAGAATCGTATCTGGGATTGACACCTGTTTGGATTTGATTGACTTTGATAAGAAAGTTGCAGGTGCTGACTTGGTTATCGTCGGAGAAGGCAGACTGGACTGTCAAAGCTTTGCTGGGAAAGCTCCTATCGGTGTAGCAAAAAGAACCCCTAACGGAGTTCCTGTTATTGCTATTTGTGGTAGTCTTGCTGACGATTTGCCTCCCCTACCATTCGAAAATATACAAGCTGCCTTTTCCATTTTAGAGAAAAGTGAACCTTTGGAAGACAGTTTGAAAAATGCAAGTCTCTATTTGGAGCACACAGCTACTAATATTGGTCGTTTGTTAAATTTGAGAAATCATTAACCAAACCATTTTTTCCAGATAGATTTTTTAGGTAGCTCTGCCTTTTTCTCCTCCCAAAGACTTGAAAATGCAAGTCTAAGATCCTTTTCGTCTACTTGAACAGGTTCATTTGTATGAATGACAAGACCGAAAGGAGAGGTGATGTGATCGTCTGAAACAATAGTCGCCTGACAGTTGCTTTCCTTTGCTTGTTTTAAGTAAAAGACCTGTTTATCAAACTCAATATTAGGTGAGATCTTCACAAAAAGTGCCTCAACCTTTTCTTGAAAACCCTCTAAAATAGAGAAAAATCCATGTTCTAATTCAGAACTATTGGCAGTACTGATATCCGCGTAGCCAAGAACTCTTTCCTCGAAAGTGCCGAGATAGCGGCGTTGTTCGTCTGGGTTTAATTTCGGCCCACCATGAGCTTTTTCTAGTAGTTGTTTTGATAAATCTGTCATAAAAACAGTATATCACAAAAATCGCAAGAAAACAGATAAAAGAAAGCGATTACTTTATAAAGTTAAGGAAAATTTGCACAAAGATAACGTTTTTTCTTGAAAAACGCTTATTTTTAAGGTATCATAGAGGTGTAAAAAATTTAACTCAAAGGAGAGTAAAAAATGTCAATTATTACTGATGTTTACGCTCGCGAAGTCCTAGACTCACGCGGAAACCCAACACTTGAAGTAGAAGTTTACACTGAATCAGGTGCTTTCGGACGTGGTATGGTTCCATCAGGAGCTTCTACTGGTGAACACGAAGCAGTTGAACTTCGCGACGGTGACAAATCTCGTTACGGTGGTCTTGGTACACAAAAAGCTGTTGACAACGTAAACAACATCATCGCTGAAGCAATCATCGGCTACGATGTACGTGACCAACAAGCTATCGACCGTGCTATGATCGCACTTGACGGTACTCCTAACAAAGGTAAATTGGGTGCAAACGCAATTCTTGGTGTGTCTATCGCTGTAGCTCGTGCTGCTGCTGACTACCTTGAAATCCCACTTTACAGCTACCTTGGTGGATTCAACACTAAAGTTCTTCCAACTCCAATGATGAACATCATCAACGGCGGTTCTCACTCTGACGCTCCAATCGCTTTCCAAGAATTCATGATCGTACCTGCTGGTGCACCATCATTCAAAGAAGCTCTTCGTTGGGGTGCTGAAATCTTCCACGCACTTAAGAAAATCCTTAAATCACGTGGTTTGGAAACTGCCGTAGGTGACGAAGGTGGATTCGCTCCTCGTTTCGAAGGAACTGAAGACGGTGTTGAAACTATCCTTGCTGCGATTGAAGCTGCTGGATATGTTCCTGGTAAAGACGTATTTATCGGATTTGACTGTGCTTCATCAGAATTCTACGATAAAGAACGTAAAGTTTACGACTACACTAAATTCGAAGGTGAAGGCGCTGCTGTACGTACTGCTGCAGAACAAATCGACTACCTTGAAGAATTGGTAAACAAATACCCAATCATCACTATCGAAGATGGTATGGATGAAAACGACTGGGATGGATGGAAAGCTCTTACTGAACGTCTTGGTGGTAAAGTTCAATTGGTTGGTGACGACTTCTTCGTAACAAACACTTCTTACCTTGAAAAAGGTATTGCAGAAGGTGCTGCTAACTCAATCCTTATCAAAGTTAACCAAATCGGTACTCTTACTGAAACATTCGATGCTATCGAAATGGCGAAAGAAGCTGGTTACACTGCCGTTGTATCACACCGTTCAGGTGAAACTGAAGATTCAACAATCGCTGATATCGCAGTTGCAACTAACGCAGGACAAATCAAGACTGGTTCACTTTCACGTACAGACCGTATCGCTAAATACAACCAATTGCTTCGTATCGAAGACCAACTTGGTGAAGTAGCTGAATACCGTGGATTGAAATCATTCTACAACATTAAAAAATAAAATAGTTCAGTGAACTATTTTATCCCGAACCTTGAAATTCAAAAGTTCGGCCGTTGATTTAACAACGTTTGAAGCCCCTCGGATTTTATCCGAAGGGCTTTTTTATGTGCAATATTCAAAAATGGAAAATGACTTATGGTATAATAGACAAAAACACTTGTATTAGAAAGCAATTATGTCTAAAGAAATTGATATTGAGTATTACCACCAGCTAGCCTTGCAAAAACAGAAGGAGCATCGTAAAGTTTTAGCTAATCTAAAGAAAAAGCCACCAAAGAATCTAGATAAGATTGCCCAGCAGATCCACCAAGAAGTCTTTGCTGAGATTGATTGTACTGCCTGTGCTAACTGCTGCAAGACTTTGGGGCCCGACTTTAAAGAAGCAGATATCACCCGTATCGCTAAGTATTTTAAGATGAAATTACCGGCTTTTGAAGCGGAGTTTCTGCAGGTGGATGAAGATGGGGACAAGGTTTTCAAATCCATGCCTTGCCCCTTTCTAGGAGGGGACAATCTCTGCTCCATCTACGACGTTCGTCCCAAGGCCTGCCGTGAATTTCCCCATACAGATCGGAAAAAGATCCATCAAATTAATCATTTGACGATTAAGAATACCTTGACCTGCCCGGCAGCTTATCTCTTTGTTGAGAAGCTGCGGGATAGGTTGTAGAATCCCCCTCTAAATATTGTACAAAAATTCTAGGGCAGAAGTATCTTATATCTGTTAGACTATAGTTAGAATTGAACACGGCCTAAAAGCTGTGTGAAAAAGATGAAATTTTCTCGGAGCAGGATCCCCTCCGTCAATTTTCCTATTTTCACTTTGCTTTTAACGGCCTTAGTATCTTTTATGAGGTGAAAAAGAATATGATGCATCAATTCAATCGAACCATGGAATATCTAGAAAGCAAGTTGGACGCAGAAGTGGACTTGCAGCAATTTCAGCAGTTATCTGGCTATTCTTATCCTCTCTTTAGTAGGCTATTTTCTATCCTGGCAGATATGACATTAGCAGAATACTTGCGTAATCGCAGGCTGTCAGAAGCAGTGACAGACTTGCGGGGAAGTACTGAGAAAGTCATTGATATAGCACTAAAATACGGCTATGAGTCTGCGGATGCCTTCAGCTCAGCCTTTAAGAAATTCCATGGTGCAACTCCCTCAGAAGTTCGAAATGGAAAACCTTATCGGGTCTTTCCTAGACTTAAATTATCCTTAAAGATTACAGGAGGAAAGAACATGGATATCAAGATTCAAAAGAAACCTTCTTTTACTGTGGCAGGCGTCCTATTGGAAGCTATTGACAATAGCCAGTGCCCGTCTGCTTGGGAGCAGCTCTATGCAACTCACAGTTTTGAAAGCCTAGAAGGTTTGGGTAGCGGCCAATCCTTTGGCGTCTGCTCGGATGTCAAAGAAGGTGAAATTATCGACTATATGGCTGCTTACGATGTGACGGATAAAGTAAGAGCAGAAGAATTGGGGTTGTCAATCAAAGACATCTCTGAAGCTGAATATGCTATCGTACCAGTCAATGGGGCTATACCAACAAGCATCCAACATGCTTGGAAATATGTTCTGGAGATTTTTTTCCCCGAAACTGGTTATCGCCATTCAGGAGCCCCAGACTTTGAAGTTTATTTCGAAGGAGATATGTCGTCACCAGACTACCAAATGGAACTCTGGATACCAGTGATCAAGGGCTAGATCATTTTCTGATTTTTTATAAAGATGCAAACCGAACTCTGTAGAAAGAATCTCTACAGAGTTTTTAATTGTTGACATTCATGACTATAAATCACAAATACCCATATTTTTTGTTTGGATTTTATTGGGCATGCGAATAGTTTTCTCGGTATAATAGTCCCATAGAAGATAAGGAGGCAGGGATATGCAGATGTATTTTGGAGATGTGTCACTTTGCTATAGTTATTCATTGGCAATGGCACTGGATGCCTATGGTTATGACTTTAAAGCAGAGTTTTTAGAGGCAATCATGGTAATGGGCAATGGCGCTAGTATCGTAAAGGAAGATGAACAACACCCTCTAGTATTCTTTGATAATGGTATGCCAGATCTTTCTATCTCTCATTCTTTAAAAATACTTGGGTTTGACTATAAGGATTTCTATCTAAAAGATGGAGCTGAAGTAGATTTAGAAGAGATTAAAGGAAAGTTGGAAACCTTTCTGTCCAATGGACCTGTCGTACTGGGACCTCTTGATATGGGGCATCTGACCTACAATCCCAATCACACAATCCTTTATGGTGTGGATCACTTCGTAACCGTGTATGACATTGATAATCAGTACCTCTATTTGCATGATCCAGCTGGTTTTGCCTGTATGAAGGTTGCTTTTAATGACATTTTAGAAGCTTGGAAGGCAGAGGCTATTGACTATAAGCGTGGAGCTTATTCCATGTGGGGAAATTTTAAGAAGATCAAGAGTCCTAGTCAGACTGAAATCTATCAGGAAACAGCAAGGATTATGAAGAATCGATATTTGAATGGCCAAAACGGTGTTTTGGAATGCTATGCAAAAGCAGTTGCTGAAAACGGCTTAAATACCGAGCAAAAACAATTGCATCAGTATTTCAGCTTTAAACTTGCAGCTGTTCGAAATCTCTATCTCAGTAAATTCTTAAAAGATCATGATTCCGAAGGAGCAAGATTAAAAGAGAAATTAGCTGCTTTATTTGGCCAAGCCCACCTTTCGTGTTTAAAAGAAGATTACCAAGAACTATCCTGCTTGCTCTATCAGATAGCAGAAGTGGATGGTCTCTTTAAAGATTTATATGTAAAGTAGTGACTATAATCATAAAAGAATAGTTAGTAAAAGCAGTTTTTCGTAAAATGAAGAACTGCTTTTTGATTATGGTTATGGTATAATGAAGTAAGAAAATACCTCAACCTACTAGAAAATGAAGGGAGAACTCCTATGCCTAGACCAAGAACGAAAGAGGATCTAATGCTAGCTTCTAAGGAAAACTATGAAAAACTCAATCACTTTATCTCTAAATTAAGTGAAGAGGAACTACAGACTCCTTTTGATTTTTCAAAAGACCAAAAGAAAAAAGAAGCTCACTGGAAAAGAGATAAAAATCTAAGAGATGTCCTGATCCATCTCTATGAATGGCATCAGTTACTTTTGACCTGGGTACATTCTAATCAAAAGGGTCATGAGAGACCTTTTCTCCCTGAGCCTTATAATTGGAAAACTTATGGGGAAATGAATGTCGCTATTTGGAAGAAGCACCAGAACACTTCTTTAGAAGAAGCGACTAGGCTACTAGAGCAATCGCATAAAGAGGTTTTAGAGTTGATGGAAGGCTTCAGCAATGACCAACTCTTTACCAAAGGTGTTTATAAGTGGACGGGAGGGACAAGCCTAGGTTCCTACTTTGTCAGTAGCACCTCCAGTCACTATGACTGGGCTCTGAAAAAACTCAAAGCTCATCAGAAAAATTGTAAGAATAGCTAGTTGAAGTGCTATTGAAATTCACAAAAGGTTCTTCTAAGTTTCGAATAGCTTAGTTCTCGTGATTTTTGAGCTCTTCTAGCTTTAGAATCCTTCAAAAATTAAAATTTAAAGCTGTCATAGACTTAGAATAGATCCAAAACATATATATAAATGCAATTCTAAACTTAGAATTGCATTTATATTAAAGAAATTAGACTGTTCGATAGTTAGAATGACTTGATTCTGAGAAATGTTGACTAAAAAATGATTCGAATAGCTTTTTTCTGATATAGGATGATAGATAGATGGGTGAGATGATGAACATACAAAAAGAGAAAGTTAGAAAAGAGTTGTGGTCCCTCTGTTTGGGAGAACTTGCAGCCATCCTATCCTTTTGGTTGTGTTTTTTTCTTTTGAAAAATCGGCTTGGTGATTGGAAGAGTCTAGTCACCATTCTCTATCCTTTGTCTTTACTGACATTTATTTTGCTTCAAGGTTCAATCTATTGGGCAATTTTGATTAGAAGACTGTCGAATCCCAAGTTCGGAAGTGCTAGTGTCCCCAAACTATATAGTGGTTTCAGAATACTAGACCTTGTTTTACTTATTTCAGGCTTTCCTTTTATTGTATGGAATACACAGAGTTTCCAAGTGGCTATTATAGCCACACTAATACAGCTTTTTGCCCTTATCGAATGGGTTAATTACTACCTCCTACGTTTATCCTATAGTTTGAACCTACTTGTATTATGTAAACGAATTACCAAGGGAAAACTTGAAAAGAGCAGAATAGCCAAGGAGTTGGGGTAGGGGAATGAATGTATGTTTTAGAGACTATCAATATAAAACTTTAGTTGACGTTAAATAATATTAAAAATGAGTAAGAGAATATCTATGTCTGTAGGGTTAATGGCTGGTTATAATTGGTGGACTATAGGAGAAGGGAGTCTTTTTAATTCATTCTTTTCGACTATTTATGTTCGCTTAGAGAATAATGAGTGGGGAAGTAGATACCCAGTAATAATGAATAAGCTTTACTGGGGAGATGTTCCTTTTGAATCTGTTGAAAGAGGAATAGCTGAGTTGGTATCTATCCAAGAGGAGTTGAAAAAATTTCTCCCTCAGGATGTTATATGGGATTTTGAAGATTTGTCACTCACTCCTCCTTGGGGAAATAATATCGCAGAGAATATAACAAATTTATCGCATTATTTCATAACGAGTTCCGGAAAAGATTTATTCGAAGTTTTGCTGACTAGTTTTAGATTTGCACTTGAGCACGGTCAAAATGTGAGTGTAAAAAGTATTTGAAACTCAATAAATCAAAGGTTCATTTATGCTATAATGTTCTTAATGGATTTTCAGAAAGGAAACTCAATGCCCTACAAATTTCTACTCTTCGACCTCGACCACACCTTGCTTGATTTTGATGCTGCTGAGGATGTGGCTTTGACGCAACTTCTAAAGGAAGAAGGAGTTGCGGATATTCAAGCCTATAAAGACTATTACGTTCCTATGAACAAGGCTCTCTGGAAGGACTTGGAACAAAAGAAAATCAGTAAACAAGACCTGGTTAACACGCGCTTTTCTCGTTTATTTGCTCATTTCGGACTGGAAAAAGACGGTAGGTTACTTGCCCAGCGTTACCAATTTTACTTAGCCCAACAGGGACAAACTTTTTCAGGTGCTCATGAACTCTTGGACAGCCTCGTCGAGCGTGATTATGACTTGTATGCTGCGACAAATGGCATTACTGCAATCCAGACAGGTCGTTTGGCTCAATCAGGTTTGGCTCCCTATTTCAACCAAGTCTTTATCTCTGAACAGTTGCAAACACAAAAACCTGATGCACTATTCTATGAAAAAATTGGTCAGCAGATTGCAGGATTAAGCAAAGAAAAGACGCTGATGATTGGAGATTCCCTAACCGCTGACATTCAAGGTGGTAATAATGCTGACATTGACACTATCTGGTACAATCCTCATCGCCTTGAAAATCACACACAAGCCCAGCCAACTTATGAAGTCCATTCTTACCAAGACTTGCTGGATTGTTTAGATAAACTGTAAAAAGTGGTTTAGATAGCCACTTTTTGCTATAATAGAGGCAGTAAAAACGAAGGAATAGTTAACGATGTCAAGGCCAGAACTTTCTCTTTATGAACCATTGTATACACTAAAGGAAGTTGATCAAAATATCTGGATAGCAGATGGTGACTTGATACAAATGGACTTGAAGGTCTTCAAACTTCCTTTTCAGACACGTATGACAGTGATAAAGTTAAACGATGGAAAACTCTGGATTCATTCTCCTATTGCGCCAAATGAGGAGCTCTTTACTGAACTGGACGCTTTGGGCAAAGTCGCTTACCTGATTTCACCCAATAAGATTCACTACGCCTATATTGCAGATTGGAGAAAAAGATATCCTCATGCGCAAGCATGGTCTAGTCCAGGAGTTGAAGAGAGAGCGAAAAGACAGAATGTCAAGGTAGAATTTGATGCTCCTTTAACAGATAAGGCTCCTGACCTATGGTCTGATGAGATTGATCAACTTATTTTTAAGGGAAGTTCTGTGATTGAAGAAGTGGTGTTTTTTCATAAATCGACTAAAGCACTCATTGTAACGGACCTTATAGAGAATTTTGAACCAGAAAAGATAGCTAGTCCAATCCGAAGAAAAATCTATCGTTTAGCCCGTGTAACAGCTCCTGATGGACAAACTCCTATCGATTATCGGATGACTTTTTTTAGGAGACAAATAGATGCAAAGGTTTCCTTTTCCCGCATGTTAAACTGGAAACCGGATAAGATCATTCTTGCACATGGTTTATGCTTTTTTAAAAATGGTACGGATGAATTAAGACGTGCTTTTAGATGGATACGATAAAGGAGAGAAAGATGCAACACTCATCTTGGCATGCTTTGATTAAGGAGCAATTACCTGAAGGGTATTTCGGGAAAATCAATCAGTTTATGGAACGAGTTTATGCTCAGGGAACTGTCTATCCACCTAAGGAAAAGGTTTTTCAGGCTCTCTTGACTACTCCTCTGGAAGAGGTTAAGGTGGTGATTCTAGGGCAGGATCCCTATCATGGGCCAGGTCAGGCACAGGGCTTGAGTTTTTCTGTACCTGACTCTATCCCAGCTCCGCCGTCCTTGCAAAACATTTTGAAAGAATTGTCAGATGATATCGGGGTTAAGAAATCACATGATTTGACGTCTTGGGCTGAGCAAGGGGTCTTACTTCTCAATGCTTGCTTGACTGTTCCTGCTGGGCAAGCAAATGGTCATGCTGGGCAGATATGGGAGCCTTTTACTGATGCTGTGATTCAGGTGGTCAATAATCTAGACAGACCAGTAGTCTTTGTACTCTGGGGAGCTTATGCACGCAAGAAGAAGGTCTTGGTTACCAATCCTCACCACTTGATTATCGAATCAGCCCATCCTAGTCCTTTATCAGTTTATAGAGGATTTTGGGGTTCCAAGCCTTTTTCCAAGGCCAATGCATTCTTAACAGAGACAGGACAAGAGCCAATCGATTGGCTTAGATAAGGAGAGAATATGCCTCAGTTAGCGACGATTTGCTACATTGATAACGGAAAAGAACTGCTCATGTTGCATCGCAATAAGAAGCCGAATGATGTCCATGAAGGTAAATGGATTGGTGTGGGTGGTAAGCTGGAGCGAGGGGAGACTCCTCAGGAATGCGCTGCGCGTGAAATCCTAGAAGAAACAGGGCTCAAAGCTAAGCCAGTTCTAAAAGGTGTTATCACTTTTCCTGAATTTACACCAGATTTAGACTGGTACACCTATGTTTTTAAGGTGACGGAGTTTGAGGGTGACTTGATTGACTGCAACGAGGGGACGTTGGAATGGGTTCCCTATGATGAAGTTCTCAGCAAGCCAACTTGGGAAGGTGACCACACCTTTGTTGAATGGCTTTTAGAGGATAAACCCTTCTTTTCAGCCAAGTTTGTTTATGATGGGGATAAATTATTGGATACCCAAGTTGATTTCTATGAATAAAGGAGAAAGCAGATGCTACTAATCAAAAATGGTCGTGTAATGGATCCTAAGTCTGGTTTGGATCAAGTGTGTGATGTTTTAGTCCAAGATGGAAAAATTGTCAAAATTGCCCCTGAAATCAAGGGAGGAGGAGCAGAGCTGATTGATGCTACTGGTCTTGTAGTTGCGCCTGGATTAGTTGATATTCATGTTCATTTCCGTGAACCTGGTCAAACCCACAAGGAAGATATCCATACTGGTGCCCTAGCGGCTGCTGCAGGTGGTTTTACAACGGTTGTTATGATGGCTAATACTAGTCCAACCATTTCGGATGTAGAAACCCTGAAAGAAGTTCTCCAGTCAGCTGCCAAGGAAAAGATTAACGTCAAAACGGTTGCGACTATTACCAAGAACTTTAATGGCCAAGACTTGACTGATTTTAAGGCGCTTTTAGAAGCAGGTGCGGTTGGTTTTTCTGATGACGGTATTCCGCTTGAGAGCAGCAAGGTTCTCAAAGAAGCCTTGGAAACTGCTAAAAAACTTGGCACCTTTGTTTGTCTACACGAGGAAGATCCCGGCTTGAACGGTATTCTTGGCTTTAATGAAAACATCGCTAAAGACCACTTCAAGATCTGTGGTGCGACAGGGGTAGCAGAATACGCTATGATTGCGCGTGATGTCATGATTGCCTATGCAACTAAGGCCCATGTTCACATCCAGCATTTATCTAAGGAAGAAAGTGTCAAAGTAGTGGAATTCGCTCAAGGTTTGGGAGCACAAGTCACAGCAGAAGTGGCACCACAACATTTTTCTAAGACAGAAGCTCTTCTTTTAACTCAAGGAAGCAATGCCAAAATGAATCCTCCGCTTCGTTTGGAGTCAGACCGTCGTGCCGTTATCGAAGGTCTCAAGTCAGGTGTTATCACGGTTATCGCAACGGACCACGCGCCTCACCATGCAGATGAGAAAAATGTAGAAGATATCACCAAAGCACCATCTGGTATGACTGGTTTGGAAACCTCTCTATCTCTCGGCTTGACTTATTTGGTGGAAGCTGGTGAGCTAAGCTTAATGGAATTGCTAGAAAAAATGACTGTCAATCCAGCTAAACTTTACAACTTTGAAGCAGGCTACTTAGCTGAAAATGGTCCAGCGGATATCACTATCTTTGATGACAAGGCTGATCGCCTTGTGGACTCCCATTTTGCTTCAAAAGCAGCTAATTCACCATTTATCGGGGAAACTTTAAAAGGGCAGGTCAAATATACTATCTGTAAGGGACAAATCGTCTACCAAAACTAGATGGGACTCTGCTCTATAAACTATAAGAATAGAGAGCGTTTATGTATCCAACCCATCAATTTAAAGACAAGTTTGTTTTATTTCTTAAGATATTTTTCCCTATCCTGATCTATCAATTTGCCAATTATTCTGCCTCTTTTGTCGATACGACCATGACGGGGAAGTACAATACCATGGATTTGGCGGGGGTGTCAACTGCAACGAGTCTATGGAATCCTTTCTTTACTTTTTTAACAGGGATTGTTTCGGCCATGGTGCCCATCATCGGCCATCACCTAGGAAGAGGCAAAAAGGAAGAAGTAGCATCTGATTTTTACCAATTTATCTATTTAGCTTTCGGGCTATCTTTGGTTTTGCTTGGCATGGTGCTTTTTCTAGCGCCGCCTGTCTTAAACCATATCGGACTAGAAGCTCAGGTGGCGGCAGTTGCAGTTTCTTATCTTTGGTACCTTTCTATCGGGATTATTCCCTTGTTGCTTTTTAGTGTCATTCGCTCTTTGTTGGATTCTCTTGGATTGACCAAGCTATCTATGTACCTCATGCTCCTATTACTTCCGCTCAATAGTGGTTTTAACTATCTCTTGATATATGGAGCATTCGGTTTTCCTGAGCTTGGTGGCGCAGGAGCAGGGCTAGGAACTTCGCTAGCTTATTGGTGTCTCCTTGGAATCTCTGTCATCATCCTTTTGAAGCAGAAAAAATTAAAGGAATTTCATTTGGAAAAGCCACTTCCACTTGATCTCTCCAAGATCAAAGAAGGGATTCATCTAGGATTACCGATAGGCGGTACTGTTTTTGCAGAAGTAGCTATTTTCTCCGTAGTGGGACTAATCATGGCTAAGTTTTCATCGCTCATCATCGCAAGTCACCAGTCAGCTATGAACTTTTCGAGTCTCATGTACGCTTTTCCCATGAGTATTTCCTCTGCTATGGCGATTGTTGTGTCTTACGAGGTTGGGGCTAAACGTTATGAGGATGCAAAAACCTATGCTCGTCTGGGGAGAGTAACCGCCCTTATTTTTGCAGGTCTTACCCTGTCTTTTCTCTACATTTTTAGAGATCGTGTTGCAAATCTATATGGAAATGACCCTCAGTTTATTGAAACAACAGCTGTATTTCTAACCTACAGTCTCTTTTTCCAATTAGCTGATACCTTTGCGGCTCCGCTCCAAGGAATTTTAAGAGGGTATAAGGACACTATCGTGCCTTTCTATCTTGGCTTAATCGGATATTGGGGAGTAGCGATACCACTAGGATATCTACTAGATCAAGTAACTGACTTAGGGGCATTTGCCTACTGGATTGGGTTAATTGCCAGCTTGATTGTTTCTGGTTGTTTGTATCAATGGCGTTTGAAAACCGTAATGAAAAGATTGAGCTAATTTTTGGAAAATATCCTAAAAAGGCACTTTGTGAAAAAATACTCTAACTAGAGAGAATCCCTGTTTTAACAGGGGTTTATTTTTTTATATTGTGAATTTTTATTAGCCATATACTTTGACAGCGTATACTAAAAAAGGTAAAATAGTAAGGTAAGTACAAAGTTAGAAAGGCAAGATTATGTCAACTTTAGATAAGAATCTTTTGCTAGAGATGTTCCGTAAGATGGAAGAAATCCGTCGCATGGACTTAAAAATTGCTCAGTTAGTGAAAAAGGGAAAAGTCCCTGGTATGACTCACTTTTCTGTCGGAGAGGAAGCTGCTAACGTCGGGGCGATGCTGGCTCTTAACCCAGATGATCTGATCACATCTAACCACCGTGGTCATGGGCAAGCTATCGCTAAAGGGATTGACCTCAACGGAATGATGGCTGAAATCCTTGGAAAATACACTGGGACCTGTAAAGGAAAAGGTGGTTCTATGCACATCGCTGACCTGGATGCGGGTAATCTCGGTGCCAATGGTATTGTTGGTGGTGGTATGGGAATCGCTGTTGGTGCAGCCCTCAGTCAGCAAATGCAACATACTGGTAAAATCGTTGTCTGCTTCTTTGGTGATGGTGCGACCAACGAAGGTGTTTTCCACGAAGCAGTGAACATGGCTTCTATTTGGAAACTTCCTGTTATTTTCTACTGCATTAACAACGGTTATGGAATCTCTGCGGATATCAAGAAAATGACCAATGTAGAGCACATTCATCAACGTAGCGCTGCATACGGAATTCCTGGAATGTTTATCGAAGATGGAAACAATGTCATCGATGTCTATGAAGGATTTAAGAAAGCAGTAGACCATGTTCGCGGAGGAAATGGACCAGTCTTGATCGAAAGTGTAACTTATCGCTGGCTTGGTCACTCATCATCTGACCCTGGTAAATATCGTACCCGTGAAGAAGTGGAATTGTGGAAACAAAAAGACCCAATTGAAAACCTCCGCAATTACCTCATTGAAAATACTATTGCAAGTGCCGAAGAATTGGAAGAAATCCAAGCGCAAGTCAAGGAAGCGGTAGAAGCTTCTGTTAAATTTGCGGAAGAAAGTCCATTCCCACCACTTGAATCCGCATTTGAAGATATTTACGCAGACTAAGGAGAAAGAGATAAAATGGAAACAAAAACAATGTCGTTCCGTGACACCATTATCCTTGCTATGTCTGAGGAAATGCGTCGCGATGAAAATGTATTCTTGATGGGAGAAGACGTAGGTGTCTTCGGAGGAGACTTCGGAACTTCTGTTGGAATGCTCGAAGAATTTGGTCCAGAACGTATCCGTGACTGTCCGATTTCTGAAGCTGCCATCTCGGGAGCAGCAGCAGGAGCAGCCATGACAGGACTTCGTCCAATTGTCGATATGACTTTCATGGACTTCTCTGTTATTGCCATGGACAATATCGTCAACCAAGCTGCTAAAACACGTTATATGTTTGGTGGAAAAGGTCAGGTTCCAATGACAGTTCGATGCGCAGCTGGTAACGGTGTCGGTTCTGCAGCTCAGCACTCTCAGTCTCTAGAGTCTTGGTTCACACACATCCCAGGTCTTAAGGTTGTAGCACCAGGTACACCTGCTGACATGAAAGGACTGCTCAAGTCTTCTATCCGTGATAACAACCCTGTTATCATCCTTGAATACAAGTCAGAATTTAACCAAAAAGGGGAAGTGCCAGTTGATCCAGACTACACAATTCCACTTGGAGTTGGTGAAATCAAACGTGAAGGAACGGATGTAACAGTCGTTACTTATGGAAAAATGCTTCGCCGTGTGGTTCAAGCTGCTGAAGAATTAGCAGAAGAAGGAATTTCAGTTGAAATTGTAGACCCACGTACCCTTGTTCCACTTGATAAAGAAATTATCATCAACTCTGTTAAAAAGACTGGTAAGGTGGTGCTTGTCAACGATGCTCACAAAACAAGTGGCTATATCGGAGAGATTTCAGCAATTATTTCAGAATCAGAAGCATTTGACTATCTAGATGCACCAATCCGCCGTTGTGCAGGAGAAGATGTGCCAATGCCTTACGCACAAAATCTAGAAAATGCAATGATTCCAACAGTTGAAAGCATCAAAGATGCTATTCGGAAGACTTATAACAAAGAATAAAGAATAAAGGTGCATAAGTTAAATTATGTAAACCATTTGAAGTTTTAACTTTAGCAACTTGAGATATGTTTTGTATCCAAGTTGCGTGTAAAGTTGCGACAGTTTTTTGATGAATCGATAATATTCGACAAAAAACTTAGTAAGTCTACTAGGTTGGTCGCCCAATAGCGGTAACCGTAGTAACTTGAGACACGGTACGTGTCCAAGTTACTTGTAGAGTTAAACACGGGCTAAAGTCTGTGTGAAAAAGATAAACTTTCCTAGAACTAAAGTTTCTTCGTCAAGTTTCCTATTTTCACTTTGACTTTTGACGCCCTTTGTATCATAAATAGAATTGGAGAGGTCATGGCTGATGACAAGCTAAGAGCGACTCCTGCGGCTAGAAAGTTAGCGGATGATCTAGGGATCAACCTCTATGACGTTTCTGGTTCAGGTGCAAACGGTCGTGTCCACAAAGAAGACGTGGAAACTTATAAAGACACAAACGTGGTTCGCATTTCGCCACTTGCAAAACGAATTGCCCTTGAACATAACATTGCTTGGCAGGAAATCCAAGGAACTGGTCATCGTGGTAAGATCATGAAGAAGGACGTTTTGGCCTTGCTTCCTGAAAATATCGAAAACGATACTATCAAGTCTCCTGCTCAGATTGAAAAAGTGGAAGAAGTCCCAGACACTATCACTCCTTATGGTGAGATTGAGCGTATTCCAATGACACCAATGCGTAAGGTTATTGCCCAACGTATGGTTGAATCCTACTTAACTGCGCCAACCTTCACGCTCAACTATGATGTCGATATGTCAGAAATGTTGGCTCTTCGTAAGAAGGTTCTTGAGCCAATCATGGAAGCAACTGGCAAGAAAATTACGGTTACAGACCTTCTTTCTCTCGCTGTTGTGAAGACCTTAATGAAACACCCATACATCAACGCTTCATTGACCGAAGACGGCAAGACCATTATCACTCACAACTATGTCAACCTTGCAATGGCAGTTGGTATGGATAATGGTCTAATGACACCGGTTGTTTACAATGCTGAAAAAATGAGCTTGTCAGAGTTGGTTGTTGCCTTTAAGGATGTAATTGGTCGTACCTTGGATGGTAAATTGGCTCCAAGCGAACTGCAAAATTCAACCTTCACAATCAGTAACTTGGGAATGTTTGGCGTTCAGTCCTTTGGTCCTATTATTAACCAACCAAACTCAGCAATCCTTGGTGTAAGTTCAACAGTTGAAAAACCTGTTGTTGTCAATGGTGAGATTGTGATTCGTCCAATTATGAGCCTTGGATTAACGATTGATCACCGTGTCGTAGATGGTATGGCTGGTGCTAAGTTTATGAAAGACTTGAAAGCCTTAATTGAGAACCCAATCTCAATGTTGGTTTAAATAATACAGTATTTATTTTTAGAGATATAGATAAAGGAAGTAAGACATGGCCTTAGAAGTAATTATGCCAAAAGCCGGCGTGGATATGACAGAAGGACAGATCGTCCAATGGAATAAGAAAGTCGGTGAATTTGTAAAAGAAGGAGAAATCCTTTTGGAAATCATGACTGACAAAGTCAGCATGGAATTGGAAGCTGAAGAAGATGGATACTTGATTGCCATCCTCAAAGGAGATGGTGAAACTGTTCCAGTAACTGAAGTTATCGGTTACCTTGGTGAAGAAGGGGAAAATATCCCAACGGCTGGAGCAGCACTAGAAGCTAGTCCAGCGCCTGCAGTTAGTGCCTCAAACGATGACGGCAAGAGCGACGATGCCTTTGATATCGTTGTGATTGGTGGTGGACCTGCTGGTTATGTATCTGCTATTAAAGCAGCTCAATTGGGTGGTAAGGTTGCTCTTGTTGAGAAATCTGAACTTGGTGGAACATGCTTGAACCGCGGATGTATTCCAACTAAGACTTACCTTCACAACGCTGAAATCATCGAAAACATCGGTCATGCAGCAAACCGTGGTATCGTCATCGAAAATCCAAACTTCACTGTTGATATGGACAAACTTTTAGAAACTAAATCTAAAGTTGTCAATACCTTGGTAGGTGGTGTTGCGGGTCTTCTTCGTAGTTACGGAGTTACTGTTCATAAGGGTGTTGGTACTATTACTAAAGATAAGAATGTCTTGGTTAATGGTTCAGAATTGCTTGAAACCAAGAAGATTATCCTTGCTGGTGGTTCAAAAGTCAGCAAAATTAACGTTCCTGGTATGGAATCTTCACTTGTGATGACCAGCGATGACATCCTTGAAATGAAAGAAGTGCCAGAAAGCCTCGTTATCATCGGTGGTGGGGTTGTCGGTATCGAACTCGGCCAAGCCTTCATGACATTTGGTTCAAAAGTGACTGTTATCGAAATGATGGACCGTATCGTTCCAGCTATGGATGCGGAAGTTTCTAAGAACCTTCGCTTGATTCTTGAGCGTAAAGGTATGACCATCTTGACAGGTACAAAATTGCAAGAAATCATCGAAGAAAATGGTCAACTTCGTATCAAGGTTGAAGGAAAAGACGATATCATCGCTAGCAAAGCTCTCCTTTCAATAGGTCGTGTGCCAGACCTTGAAGGAATTGGCGATGTTGAGTTTGAATTGGATCGTGGACGTATCAAGGTCAACGAATACATGGAAACTTCTGTTCCTGGAATCTACGCACCAGGTGACATCAACGGTACGAAGATGTTGGCGCACGCGGCCTTCCGTATGGGTGAAGTTGCCGCTGAAAATGCCCTCAAAGGAAATCATGCTGTTGCCAAATTGAACTTGACTCCTGCAGCAATCTACACTCTTCCTGAAGTAGCAGCAGTAGGTTTGACAGAAGAACAAGCCCGTGAGAAATACGATGTTGCCATCGGTAAATTCAACTTTGCAGCCAACGGTCGTGCCATTGCATCTGATGCTGCTCAAGGTTTCGTAAAAGTTATTGCTGATAAGAAATACGGGGAAATCCTTGGTGTGCACATCATTGGTCCTGCAGCCGCAGAATTGATTAACGAGGCATCAAGCATTATTGAAATGGAAATCACTGTTGAAGAAATGCTGAAGACTATCCACGGACACCCAACCTACTCTGAAGTGATGTACGAAGCGTTTGCGGATGTTCTAGGAATGGCCATCCATTCACCAAAGAAAAAATAAAACGAAGATAGATTAGACTGGAAGCTTATTTCCAGTCTCTATCGTATAAAGGGATATCATGAAATATATTATCAATCATTCAAACGACACCGCCTTTAATATTGCCTTGGAAGAATATGCCTTTAAACACTTACTAGATGAGGATCAAATCTTCCTTCTTTGGATTAACAAACCTTCTATCATTGTTGGTCGTCACCAGAATACTATCGAAGAAATCAACCGTGATTATGTTCGAGAAAATGGCATTGAGGTAGTCCGCCGTATCAGTGGTGGTGGAGCTGTTTATCACGATTTAAACAACCTCAACTACACCATCATTTCAAAAGAAGATGAAAATAAGGCCTTTGACTTCAAGAGCTTCTCAACTCCAGTTATCAATACCTTGGCTCAACTAGGCGTTAAAGCTGAGTTCACAGGCCGTAATGACCTTGAGATTGATGGCAAAAAGTTCTGTGGCAATGCTCAAGCCTATATCAATGGGCGTATCATGCACCACGGATGCTTGCTTTTTGACGTTGATTTATCAGTCCTTGCTAACGCCCTCAAGGTTTCAAAAGATAAATTTGAATCAAAAGGTGTGAAATCCGTTCGTGCCCGAGTTACCAATATTGTCAATGAATTGCCAGAAAAAATCACAGTTGAAGAATTCCGTGATTTGCTATTGGAATACATGAAAAAAGAGTACCCAGAAATGACAGAATACGTTTTTTCTGAGCAAGAATTGGCTGAAATCAATCGCATCAAGGATACCAAGTTTGGTACATGGGACTGGAACTATGGTAAATCACCTGAGTTTAACGTCCGTCGTGGAACAAAATTCACTAGTGGTAAGGTTGAAGTTTTTGCCAACGTCATTGAATCAAAAATCCAAGATATCAAGATTTACGGTGATTTCTTTGGTATCGAGGACGTTGAAGCTGTAGAAGATGTCCTTCGTGGAGTAAAATACGAACGTGAAGATGTCCTTAAAGCTTTAGAAACTATTGACATCACACGCTACTTTGCTGGTATTAGTCGTGAAGAAATCGCTGAAGCGGTAGTGGGATAAAAAGAAAAGAAGTTGGTTGTATGACCAGCTTCTTTTTTGAACTACAATTTACATAATTTATAATATGTAATGTGTAATATTTACAAACTATCTAAGGCATTCTTTTGTTCATCATTGACGATATGGGTATAGAGGTCAGTGACTTGTGTGCTGGCGTGTCCTAGCTGATGGCTGACCAAAACTTGCGATTTAGTTGCATCATAGAGCCTAGTTGCCAGGGTATGGCGTAGTTTGTGGGGAGTTACACGAACTTTGAAATCTTCTGAGTATTTAGCAACCATCTTTTCAACACTAGAAGCATCGATACAATTGGGAACGCCACGATATAAGGTCAGAAAGAGTGCTGTATCTGTCTTTTCCGTCTTATAGCGTTGATTTCGAATGGCGAGATAATTCTCTAGATAAGGCTTTGCAAAGGCAGCAACATTAACCGAGTCACGTTTTCCACCTTTTCGAGTAACATCGATAACCATCATTTTGAGATTGAGATCTCTTAGATCCAGATTAACAGCTTCAGATAGGCGGACACCAGACGCCAAGAGAAGGGCAATAATGGCTAAATCACGTTCTTTATTTTTATTGAATGACGAGAGGGCACGATTTGAGAGCTGTTGTGGATACTCCTGGTCGATATAGGTTAGAAAACCTTCTGTTTCATCACCTAGAAAGAGTTTTTGCTTGATGTTTTCAGCTCTAGCAGCAAGTGTTTCTTTCTTTTTCTTGGTTGAAACTTTCTTCATTACATTACGATAGAAATAAGGCTCCCCCTGGTCGTTTTCAACCTCCTCGGTCAGATACTTGTAAAGACTGGAAAGTGCTGACAAGGTCCGATTGATGGTCGTCTGAGAGACACCTTGCTTGGTTGTATTAGCATTCAGCAAAGGTCGTTCACGTAGATACAGGATAAAGGATTCCATATCTTTTTTAGACATATTTTCCAAGACTGATAAAGGAATATCAGACATTTTATCAGCATTTGAAATACCAGACTCCAAAACCCAGCTGAAAAATCGATCATATTCCTTAAGGTATTCGTACAAGGTTGTAAAACTGTAGGGAACAGCAAGCTTAGATTGGTAGTATTCCAGAACATACCAGGGCATGATTTGTTTTAGTTTGTCGATTCGTTCCAGTAAAATCTCACGTTTCATGTATTTTCTCCATAATTAAGTCTACTAGTAGTATAGCATAGACTTATATATTTTTCAAGAAAATTATAGTTTTTCGGAAAGATATGATAGGAGTTTTTAAAGAAAGTAATAAAAATAAAATAGAAAAAGACTTAGATCTACGAAATAAAGAACTAAATCTTTAGGTTTTCTATTGTGAATCATTATCTAGTGCTTTTTCTAGTTTCCAAATACTAAACCAGAATGAAATAGTCAGCAGAATAAGGAAAATAAAAAAGAGATCATCAGTAACGATACTTCTGTTCATTCTACATAACTGAAGAGCTATATAAGGAGCTATGAGATACAAAATACATTGTATAATTGCTATTGTTTTCTTTTTCATGATTCTTAATCTTACTGTACAGATTTGATACAGTAAACTCCTTTCTAGCTTTATGCTTTATCATTTCTAACTTAATTATAGTCTTATTTTTTACAAAGTTCAATTACTTGTATGTTGAAATACCTTATCAATAAGAAATAACCGATCTCATTGCAGAGAATCGGTTTTCAAATGTATTTAATTAAGAAATATTTTTGTTGCATAATAAAAATTATGTAAAAATTTTTATAACAACAAATCTTTGACTTTTCCAATTTCACTTTTTGGAATAACTAGGTGAATCATATCTCCGAGATACATTCTAGTTGAGCCGTTAACTGTTTGGCTCTTACCGTTATGGACTTGGGTGGTGATGAGTACGTTATGTGGCAAGTTGAGCTCGTGAACCTGTTTTCCAGCGATCTTATCTGATACAGGGATTTCAATGAGGGTGACTTCTCCTTCGTCTGTCGCTTCTTCTGGTAGCATTTTTTCCAGCATGGCCTCATAGACTGGAGCACCTTTGAGCAGATCCATGATGATGTAGGCGACTAAGGTCACTAAGCCAAGTGGCATAAGATTGCGAATATCCCCTACCATCTCAGTAACAAGTATCATAGCGGTTAAGGGTGCCTTTGATATTGCCCCAAAGTAGCCACTCATTCCAAGAATGACAAATATAGGGAATTGTTCCTGACTGACAAGCCCAAAATTGACACAAATGACACCAACTAGGGCACCAAGTAAGGAACCAAGCGCCAAAATGGGTAGGAAAATTCCTCCTGGGAGGCCACTTCCATAGCTAATCATGCTCCAAACAAAGCGAATCAAAAAGTAAGCTAATAGAACTTGAAAACTAAAATTTTGCTCAGTCAAAGAAAGAACGACCTGATTTCCACCACCGAGAATTTGAGGTAAGAAGATCCCGACTGGTATGATAAGAATAAAAGCCAAGATTGGATAATAAGCTCTATCCAAATGGATTTTTTGACCAATCCAGTCATAAATTCGACCAACATTGAGTACAGCTTTCTCATAGAGAAAACCAGAAAGCCCGAGAAAAACTCCCATAAGGAGGTATATCCAATACTGGTCTAGGGTCATGAGAGGAATATTGTCTGGCATATCCAGCACAGGTGTTAGGCCAAATATGAGTAGTGAGACAAAGTTTGCTACGATGCTGGCTGCTAGAGTTGAGACCCAGAAAAAACGTGAAAAATGGTGATAGACTTCTTCTACAACAAAGAGGAGACCTGCGATTGGTGCATTAAAGGCAGCGGCTAAACCTGCAGCAGCTCCACTGGCAATCAGGGAGCGTTCCTCTACTGGGCTAGATTTGAGCCACTTGGCAATACCTTTTCCACCAACTGCTCCAAGTTGAATACTTGGCCCTTCACGCCCTAGCATAAGGCCACTGGCAATAGCAAGAATACCTAATACATATTTCTTCCAGAGAACACTCCACCAGTTAAGAGTCATGAGTCCCTTTAGTTCGGCTTCAACTTGAGGAATTCCTGAACCCTTGATATCTTTTTCTGACCGAGTTAGTTTCGCACTAAGCCAGCAAACTATTAAATAAAATAGGCCAATGATAAAAAGATTGCGCACTAGGTGCGCTTGATCTTGATAGAGTCCTTGTATCAGGTGGAAGCCCTTTTCGATTAAGAAACGAAAAGATCCGACGATTAGCCCGACGACGAGACCAACAATGATTCCTCGTCCAACTTGGGATAATATGGTACTTGAGGCAAAAGCGAATTCTTTCTTGGACCGGAGTATTTCTGACTGTTCCTCCATAATCATTTCCTCTTACTTATCTTTCTTGGTTGAAACCAGTGTTTTGACTGGTTCAAAACTGGTTCGATGAATGGGAGTAACTCCTAGTTTTTCGAGACCTTCTAAGTGTTTAGCTGTTCCATATCCAGCATTGGCAGCGAAATCATAGCCAGGATATTGGTTGTCATAGTCCTTCATAATATTATCCCGTGTTACCTTGGCCACTATAGATGCAGCTGCGATAGAAAGGGAGTTAGCATCTCCTTTGATAATGGAGGTTTGTGAAATTGATAACTCCAGTTTCATGGCGTCTATCAAGAGGTGCTCAGGTTTCGGACTGAGCTGGGATATTGCTTCTTTCATGGCCAGTTTGGTCGCCTCGTAGATATTGACTTGGTCAATGATATGATTATCCATGATACCAATACCGATTGCCAAGGCTTGATCTTGAACAGCTTGAAAGATTTCCAAATGTTTCTTTTTGGGGACCTTCTTACTATCGTTGAGACCTTTAATCTTACAATTTTTTGGTAAAATAACGGCTGCAGCGACTACAGGTCCAGCCAGTGGACCACGACCAACCTCGTCAACACCTGCTATCAAGGTCATTCCTTGCTTGTAAAGTTCTTTTTCATAGGACAGCATGGATTCTAAACGAAGGTCTTCATCCAGTTCTGCCTGAATAGCTTTTTTACGCTTGCTAATTTCCTTTTGAACTCCAGAACGAGTATCCTTTTCCAGTTCAAGAAAAAGGGAATCGTCTAAGTCTTTGACAGTAGCAAGAAGTTCCTTGATTTCTTTAATCGTCGTCATCGATGTCGTCCAATGTATCTAAGGTATAGTTACCGAGTTTTCCATCACGAACTTCCTTCACGAAAAGACTGTAAAAACGGTCGTAGTCGTCTCGGAAACCAAGTGCACGGGTCATATCCATGATGATAACAGGTGCTTCTTCTTCTATCTTCATTTGTTTGAAGCGTTCAGCAAGCTTTTCTGGATAATGTTTTTTGAAATAATTGAGACCAAAAATGGTCACCTCATCCATAGGAAGCAACTGGTCTTTAATGGCCCCTGTTAGGGCTAGTTTGAGTGCGACAGCATCATCTTCAAACTTAGGCCAGAGAATCCCTGGTGTGTCTAGGATTTCAAGGTCTTTATTGGTTTTGAGCCACTGTTGCCCCTTGGTAACACCTGGTTTATTGCCGACAACTGCAATCTTTTTCCCAGCCAAACGGTTCATGAGAGTTGACTTGCCGGCATTTGGAATTCCGATAATCATGGTCCGCAAGGTTTCGATCTTGATACCGCGATCTTTCTGGCGTGCTATCTTGTCTGCCATGAGCTTTTTCGCTGCATCTGTCACAACTTTTACAGTCACTTGCTCTTTAGAATTGATTGCCAATGTTTGAATTCCCTGTGATTCAAAGTACTGACGCCATTCTTTTGTCATTGCTGGATCAGCTAGGTCAGCCTTGTTCAAAATCAAGAGTTTTGGTTTATCACCCACAATCTTGGTTAACATAGGATTTTGACTAGATAAAGGTAGACGCGCATCCACCAAAATTGTCACAAAATCAACAAATTTTAAATTCTCCTGAACCTGTCGCCGAGCCTTAGACATGTGGCCCGGAAACCATTGAATAGTAGCCATAATATTTTCCCCTTCCGACTAAAAAAACGTAATAAAACGTTTTCTTTCTCACCATCTATTCTATCATAAATTAGGTGCTTTTGCACAGGCTTTGACTAAAATAAAATCACAATGTAGCACATAACTTAATTTATGTAATTCAACATTTGCTTGACTTTGTTTGCTGTTTGGTATATACTTTGTATATACGGTTTCGTGGAGGTAGAGCAATGAATATAGTAAAGACTCGAAAGGTGGGGAATTCGCTCACTGTGACTATTCCTAAAAATTTAGGTATGACAGAAGGTCAAGAAATGGTTGTCTACAAAGGGATTGACGGAGTCATTGTCTTAGCTCCAAAACTGAAAGATCCTTTTGATGGGATTACTGATTTGAGAATGACAAACGATTTTGAAGGGGTAAGGTCACTTGATAGCGAAATCTGAGTATATTCCTGAAAAGCAGGATATCATTTGGCTGGACTTTGATCCATCAATTGGTCGGGAGATTCAGAAACGGCGCCCTGCCTTGGTTGTGTCTAGGAGAGAATATGCTTTGCAAACTGGTTTTGTGGCTGTCTGTCCCATCACTCATGGCCAACAACGTTTGGCAGAAAAAGGCTTACTCGTTCCTGTCTCGTCGGACAAGGTAGATGGCGCTGTAAATCCATTTCAACTGTATACCTTTGATTTTCGGATGCGCAATGCTCAAAAAATAACAAGGATGGACACGCAGTGTTTTCAGAAAGTCGTCCAACTTTACCAGTACATCTTCGGAGATAATTAAATCCTACCATGCATAGACAAGGTAGGATTTTTTCTATATAAGTAACCTATTTAAGAACGGGTGAAGGCAATTGAGAAGAATTCCTCTAATCCAGCTTTCTTGTGCAGATGATAGATGTTCTACCTGAAGGCATTCTTTTAGAAAATCGCGGACTTGTTCTGGTGTAATTTCAAACTCAAAGGCTTTCATCTTGTAGAAAAAGTCGATGAGATGCTCAGATAAGTATTCATCTGAAAAGCGTACTTCTCCACTTTTTCGATATTCTAATAAGAGACGAGAAAATCTAGCTTTTTCATCAGGTAAATCACGAAAATAGGAATTAAGAAGCCAAGTTTGCTTCTGCTTTCGTTCAATCGGATCTTGATTTGCAATTCGCCGATCCTTTTCCAGCTCCTTTTGGTTTTGTTTAGCCTTGATAGCCCGTTCTTCTCTATTCTTACCAAAGAGGATTTTCTCCCATTTTCGTTCTTCTTGGGTGAGGGTTTCTGTAAATCCAAAGTAATCTTGATAGGCTCGTTCTGCAGGTCCCATAGCAAGAATGAGATTGTCTGCGTATTGCTTGGCGATTTTATCTCTCTTCCTGCGTTCTTTCTCTGCCTGAATTCGTAAATGCTGCTCGTAGTCAATTTTCTCCTTGCCTAGTTTGACAAGGTAGAGTTGGTCATCGGTCTTACCAAGTAGAAAAGGTTTGATATACTTTTCCAGCACTTCTTCCATACGAGCCTTCTTCTTTGGCTCTGCCTTGGTCCAACTTCCGCCTTGAAAGACTTCTAAGAAAAGCTGGTAGTCTCTCTCAGGTGAGAATTGATTGCCAAGATTGGCTTTGAAAACACCTTTTTCCCAAAACCATTTTAGAAGTCGTTCGTCAAAATCGCTTTTATTGATCTTGATTTTTCCCTTTTTTTGAGCCTTTCTGGTTAGGTTTTCAACTTTTCTGAGCAGTTTTTCTTCCTCTTCGAGTTGCTGGTCGAGGCTAATACGATGAAAATGGCGAACACAGTCGCTTCCGATAGGAAAGAGACGTTGACCAGTGACATTGTTAAAGAGTTCGTAAGCGTATTTAATGGCATTTCCGCAGACACAATTACTACGGCCAATGCCATTAAAAATCAAGGAAACTTCATTCCATTCCTTGGTAGCTTGTTCCCAAGTATCAGCCTTTGAAGCCTGTAAAACTGCATCGTGCAGGGATTTTCTAACTGGAAGTGGCATGAAGTCTCCTTTCTAGATTATACTTTTACAACTTGAATCTCGTCTTTACCGAGTAAAATTAGGTATTTTTCAATATTTTCAATCAAATAGGCTCGAGATAAAGCCTCTCCGTATAGGGCTAACTGACCACGGTAGCGGTCTATGAGTTGACTTGGCTCATCATAGCGGTCTGTCTTATAGTCGAAAAGAACGATACGATCCTCATAAAGCAGATAGCCGTCCAAAATCCCACGAACAACAAAGTCTTCCTGACTCTTTTGATCTTTTTTGAGCATGGAGAAAGGTTGCTCGCGGTAGAGATGGTCGGTATTAGCGAGAATCTCCTGACCAAGTGGTGTGTCAAAGAATGCGAGAATTTTAGAAAGATTGATCTTGTCTCTCACAGCTGGACTGGTTTGAACTTGTTTGAGTGTTTCTGTTAGACTAGCAAGTGTTGGTTGCTGACTGAGGTCAATTCTCTGCATAAGTTCATGAGTGGCACTACCAATTTCTGCTCCAGTTACCTTTTCTTTGGTTGAAAAATCTGGTAAATCAAAGCTGATTTTCTTCTCTGGTGATTGACTTTGACCAGCAATTTCTACCCCTTCCATATCCATAACCGGTTCGTAGAATTTCTTGATTTGGCTTGGAGTTTGAACGCTAGGAAGCTCAATGGCTGCACGGTGAAGAGTGTTATAAACTTCCACCTCTTTCAGCATTTCAAGAGCTTCTTTGATGGTTTCAGACTGGCGGTTATCTGCTTGAGAGCTATCTTGTAGAGGACTCTTGTTTTCCAACTCTCCGATAGCTTCTCTGGTCAGCTGGTCTTCACCAACAAAACGATAGCTAAAGTTGAGATTTTCCTTGGCAAATACTTTAGAAATAGCCCAGATCCAATCTTGAAAATTCTTGGCTTGCAGTCTGGTATTGCTATCTAATTTTCCTCTCTCAGCTGCTGGATATTCCTTTGCTTCCAGCTTTTCACGAGAACCCTTGCCGACAAGATAAAGCTTTCTCTCGGCCCGCGTCATGGCAACATACAGCAGACGCATCTGCTCTGAATAGCTAGCCAGTTGCAGTTCTTTCTCATTCTGCGTATAAGTTAGGCTAGGAATGGAGAGTTTGATGGTTTTAGGATAGTGTGCTTCCACTGCTCCTGTTTTCACCTTGGCAATGTATTTGACACCAAGCCCATTTTGACGGCTGAGAATGACGTCTGACATTGAGTCTTGCTTGTTGAAGTCCTGATCCATATTGAGGATAAAGACATAAGAAAATTCCAGCCCTTTGCTCTTGTGAATAGTCATGAGTTCCACAGCATCCTTTGGCGGGGCGACAGCTACGCTTGCAAGATCATGCTGGGCTTCTAGGACTTGGTCAATCATACGGATAAAACGCGACAATCCCTTGAAATTACTCTTTTCAAACTGGTCAGCACGCAGCGCTAGAGCGTAGAGATTGGCCTGTCTGGCTGGACCATTTAGCAAAGCCCCCACATAGTCATAATAAAAACGGTCGTTGTAAATCTTCCAAATCAAGTCATAGAGAGAGTGGGTTTTGGCATACAAGCGCCAAGAATCCAAAATATCCATGAATTGATTGAGTTTTTCAGCTAGAGCTGTATAAATCAAGTTTTTCTTACTTGTTGCCTGTTTTTGAGCATTGACCAGTTTCTCATAGAGATTTTCTTGGACCTTATCTTCTACTTTCTGAAGGGATAAGCGTGCCAACTCGTCCTCATCAAAACCAAACATAGGAGACTTCATAAGGGCAACCAAAGCATAGTCTTGCAGGGGATTGTGAATGACACGCAGGGTGTCCAGCATGACTTGTACTTCTAGGGATTGGAGATAATTGTTTTGCTCACCGTCGGTTTTAACAGGAATCCCATACTCAGACAGGGCAAGTAGAATCTGGTCATTACGACTCCGACTGGAAGTCAAAAGGGCAATTTCCTTAAAGGCAACACCTTTTTCCTGATGAAGTTTCAAGATTTCCTTGATGACCAGGCGCATTTCACCAGTTAGTTTCGTATCTGTTTGGCTCTCTTCCTCCTCTTGTTCGCTTTCATTCTTGTCATAAAGGAGAAATTCTGCCTTATTCTCAGGATTGGGAGTTAGTTTGGCGTTGGCAAAAACAAGCTGGTGCATGCTGTCATAGTTGATTTCGCCGACCTCTTGGTCCATGAGACGTTCAAAGACATGGTTGGTTGCTGACAGCACTTCTGAGCTACTACGGAAATTTTCCTTGAGGAGAATCAACTTGCCCTCTTTGGGATTTTGCGCATAGCGTTGGAATTTTTCATTGAAAATCTGCGGGTCTGCCTGACGGAACCGGTAGATGGACTGCTTGATATCTCCCACCATAAAGCGATTGTGACCATTTGACAGCAATTCCAGCATCCGTTCTTGAATGTGGTTGGTATCCTGATACTCATCGACCATGACTTCGTGGAAGCGCTCCTGATATGCATCACGGACTTGTGGGAAATTCTCTAAAATCTCAATGGTGTAATGACTGATATCAGCAAATTCAAAGGCATTTTCCTGGCGTTTACGTTCACGATAAGCCTCCACAAAATCACTCATGAAGGTTTGGAAGGTTTTAGCTAGATCCCAGGTGTCTTCATGATAATGTTCTTGAAAGTCGAGAATTGTTATCTGGTCCGCCAGTTGTCCTAGTTTAGCAAACTGGGCCTTTCTCTCATCGTTATAGGCATCAGCCAGTGGCTTTAAATCGGCCTTACGACTGGAATTAGCCAGAGCTCGACCGTTTTTCTCCTTCGAAATGGCAACAACACGCGCAAGCACTGCTCGATAAGCCTGACAATCGGACTCTTGATTTAAGGAGCCAATTTCATCCAGAACCTGTTGCACATTTTCTAAATAGGCAGCTTTGGGAAACTCCTTGGCATCATTATCCAGATGATAACGGAAGAAACTTTCCAAATCCCAGAGCGCCTGCTTGATTTGCTCAGTTAGCTTGCCTTTTTCATTTGCAAAGTCAGCTTCTTCAAACCCTTTGAGAAAAGACTCGTTCAGCCATTTTTGGGGACTGCTAGTAGATTGTAAAAAGTCATAGATTTTGTAGACTTGCTGGCGCAGACCTCGTTCATCCTTGCCACGTCCAGCAAAGTTCTTCACCAAACGGCTAAATTTCTCTTTATTCTCACCTTGGTAATGCTCTTCAAAAACCTGATGAAAAACTTCGTTTTTTAAGATTAACTGTTCACTTTCATTTTGCAAAATACGGAAGTTCGGTGCGATATCAATCAGATAGCCATGTTTGCCAAGGAATTTTTGTGTGAAGGAGTCCATGGTTCCGATGGCAGCGTTTGGTAGATCTGCCAACTGGCGTCCCAAGTGTTGTTTGAGATCAACATCTCTACTTTCTTGGATTTGTTGGCTGATTTTTTTCTCCAAGCGCTCCTTTAGTTCAGTAGCAGCCTTGACGGTAAAGGTCGAGATAAAGAGTTGGCTGATTTCCACACCTCGCGCCAATTGATCCAGAATGCGCTCGGCCATAACAAAGGTCTTCCCTGAACCAGCAGACGCTGAAACTAGGACATTTTGCCCTGCCGTATAAATGGCTTCGATTTGCTCGGCTGTTTTCTTCTGTTCCTTGCTCGAATTCGCTTCTGCTTCTTGCAGTTTTTGAATCTCTTCCTCAGTTAAAAAGGAAATGGGCTTCATCGATTCAACTCCTCTCTCATTTTCTCAAACCAAGCTTGCTTGAGCTTTTCTCCGACCAGGCGTTTGCCATCAGCCTGGTCTAACTTCTCAAGGAAACGGGCTTGTCCCAAGTGGTAATTTGCTTCAAAACCTGTGATGGCTTGATGCTGCTGAACGTACGGGGCAATGCTTCTGCCGTTCTCTGTGTATGGATTGATGGCGAACTGCCCCTCTAAGATTTTCTCAGCTGCTGTCTTATAAAGATGGGCATTGTAGTCCAGTAGGAGCTGGAATTCCTCATCTGTCAGCTGATTAGCCTTGTTTTTGTTATAAAATTCTCCCAAATGACTGCTTTCTTTTTCTAAAAAGAGGCCTTGGTATTTCATTGACTTGCTAGCTTCTACTACTGCACCTGCCAGATTTTTAACGGCCATCAAAGATTGGACAGGTTCAGACATTTCCAAGTACATGGCACCGAAAAAGTTCTGCTCCCCTTGACTTTTTAGGGCAGCAAGATAGGTTGGCAACTGGGAATTAAGCCCATTGAAGAAATGAGGAAACTGGAACTGGGTCAAACTAGACTTGTAGTCCACCACTCCTAGCGCTCCATCAGCTTTCAGGCGGTCAATACGGTCAACCTTGCCTCGCACATGGACACTCCGACCATTATCCAATTGAATAAAGGCCTGATCCTTGCCACCAAATGTTGCCTCCTCTTGGATGGTTTCAATGGCTGGATTATGGCGGAGAATGTGACCTGTTGTCCGAGCTACATCAAGCAGAACTTCCTTGGTAAACTGGGCTTCCAAACTTTCCTGATAAATAGCCTCAAATTCGCGTTCTTGGCTGGTTTCTTGAATAGCTTGTTCCAAGCGTTGATCAAAGGAATTCTCAGCAGGCAGTTTCAAGGCACGTTCAAAAATACGGTGCAAGAAATTCCCATGACTGCGAGCATCTGGACGCAGGCGCACTTCTTCCTGCAAACCTAAGACATAACGGAGGAAATAACTGTATTCATTGCGGTAAAACTCCGTCAAACCAGAGGTAGACAGGTAAAACTCCTTGTCAGCGGGATAGAGAGCCTGCAAGGTCTCTTTTTCTAAGGGCTTGCTACTTGGGCTAGTTGGGAGTGCAGGATTTGTAAGACCTTTCTGATCAAGTTTTTTCCCCATCACACGCGCCAAGACCTTGACAAAAGTCACATCTTGCTCATTTTCACTAGATTCAACCTGCTGATGGTAGGCAACCAGACTAGACAAAAGACTGTGATAAGACCCCATATCATCCTTAGACAGACTTTTTTGATGAATCTTCTTCGTTGTCCGATTAAATCCAAAACTCACCAATTCCTCAAGATAGGCCGATTCCTTACTCTCATTTTCATTGAGGAGACTTGGTGCTGACAACACCAACTGCTTACGAGCAGCATTGACCAAGGAAAGCATGGTATAGCGATTTTTTTTGAGATTTTCACTGCTTGCAATCAGTAATTGCGCTCCCTCTTCAGTCGCTTGGTTTAGGCTTTGTCTTTCTTCGTCTGTTAACAGACTGGTGTTTTGCGCAATTTTTGGTAAATGATCCTGAGTCAGACCGATGGCATAGACAAAGTCAGCGGTCAGAGGGGCAATCAGATCGTAACTCTGCACCAGAACGGTGTCCACTGTTGCTGGTATGGTGCGATACTGAGACAAACTCATCCCAGAATGAAGCAAGGCCAGGAAGTCCTCCAGACTAACTTGTGAACCAGCAAAAACTGTCGCAAATTGTTCTAAAACATGGCAGAAGGCTTTCCAAACTTCAGCTTGTCTCTCCTGTTCTAGAGTTTCCATAGTAGCTGTCAATTCTTGCATCTGCTTGCTTAAGGCAGCGTTTTTTAGAAATGTACTCCACTTTTGCAAGAGATTTTCAGCCTTTTGCTTCCGACTGGCAAATAAGGTTTCAAGTGGCGTCAAAACTCGCAGACGAATGGCGTTCAAACGTTCCAAATCGAATTTTCCATGATGGGATTTGGTGAAGGTCTGCTGAAAGGTTGGCAAGCCGTTGATGCCAAGATAGAGGAGGTATTGTTCAAACGAATCAATCTCAGCTTGATTAAGATCGGTATACAAGCCAGTTCTGAGAAGATTAATCAAATCCTCCTGACGGAAACGGTAGCGTTTCAAACGCAAAATAGACTCGACATACTGGGTCAAGGGATGATGAGCCATGGATTCGCTTCTACCAAGATAGAAAGGAATCTGGTACTGATCAAAGATTGTCTTGAGAGATAACTGATAAGAAGCCACATCTCCTAACAGAATGCGAAAATGCTTGTAACTCAAGTCTGGATTGTCATGTAATTTCTGACGGATGCTACGCGCTACCAACTCCAACTCTTCTTTTTGTGTCAAGCAAGACCAGATTTGCAGATTCTCATGGTCCTTCTCATCGACATCCAAAGTGAGTTCTGAAAAGTCATAAGAAGACTCCAGCAAACGAGAAGCCTTGTCAAAACTATCCATTTTCTCATGTGTCTGAGAACGATCCTGAGCAGGTGTTTGGTATTTTGCCCCCAAATGATGAAGAAATTCCACACTGGCTTGGTAGAGATTCCCTTCAGTGAACGGACTGGTATAAGCCTTCTTGCTTGCATAAGCACCGATGACAATCTCGACACCTTTTCGATGAAGCAGATCCACTACACGCTCCTCCTCGGCAGAAAAACGGGTAAAGCCATCAATAACCAAGGCAATCTGACTGAAATTGCTGCTTACCTTGTCATTCTCAATAGCCTCAATCAAATGGGACAACTGACTTCCCTGAGCCAACTGACCTTGATTGAGATAGGCTGTTACTTTCTCAAAAATCAAGAGTAAGTCTGCTCGCTTATCCTCATCCGTCAAACTTTCCAAGTCCAAAAAGCTCATCTGAGCAGTCGTCATCTCATGATAAAGTTCAACCAACTGCTGGATAAATTGAGGATCCTGCTTAATCGCACCATAAACACGTAAATCCTTGGGATCGAGTTCCGCAAGGCACTTATAAAAAGCCATCCCAAGACCGATGTCATCTAGACTGGTCTTGACAGGCAAATCATTTAAAACCAGGTAACGAGCCATCTGAGCAAAACGCGTAACGGTAATCGCAAAAGAAGCCTGCTGGGACAAGCATTCCAGCACGGCGCGTTCCTTTTCAAATGAAAGAGAGTTAGGTGCGATGTAGAAAACACGCTTGCCAGCAGCAACTAGCTCTTCTGCCTCTCTCGTTAAAATTTCAGTCAAAGAAGTCCGAATATCAGTATAAAGTAATTTCATCTCAGCCTCGTTTGGTTTATCAAAGTTTCTTACTCTATTATAGCAAAGTTCGCTTCACAGTCCAAATCCAAAATTCTAGTTGACAACCATTTAATTAGCAAATCAATCATGCTTCATCATCCACTTTCATATGCTGAAAGATATAGAGAAAAAAGTCTTTGGAAACTTCAAAATGCCCATAACGAAGTCGAGAAGTATAGTCTTTCCATTCAGGATGTTGTCTGGCTACTTCTATGGAACAATCTTTGACTGGCTGATAATACTCAACATTTCGTCTAAAGGGAAAGAATCCTTCGAATTGCTCTACTTGATAGGCCTTATCGTCTATAATTTTACCTACGGCCACAAAAGCCTGTAACTTATCTTGACCATTCATATCGTATTTGGGACTATAGTATAAAAGGAAGTCACCTTTTTTCATACGATTTAAGGGGCCGCCCTTTCCATGACAGACCTGACAAAAATTTCCCTCAACTCCTCTTAAAACATGGTTCTTCGAAACAACTCCGACCCAATATCTAGGCATTTTTATCCTCCAACACTGCTAACATGCTATTAAAACTTTCTCTATCGTTAGAAAGTTTTTCAAAAAATTTTTCATCAACACCTTCTACTAAAGGTAAAGCTTGATTGACCTTCTCCGCACCAGAATTCGTCACTGAGACAAGTTTTGCCCGACTATCCTTTGGGTGTTGATCGCGTCTAATGTAGTCCTTCTTCTCCAGTAGTCTAACAATCTGGGAAACCGTCATGACATCCATACCAGTGAACCGAGCGATATCAACTTGCGTTACATATTCCTCTCTATTGGACAAAAACAAGAGCGAAGTCAAAACGATAAATTGAGGCAAAGTGAGGCCAACCGATTTCAAGACTCTTTTTAAATTGCTTTCCCACTTGTTGTAGACTTTGATGAAAAGAAGACCTGTAGACTCTGTTTCATCATTTTTGTAAATTGAATTAAAGTGATACTTTGACATTATTTCTCCTAAAATATTAAGCATACATATTATATAAGATTTTATTTTCTTTTTCAAGAAAAGGAAAGTCAAATGTTACTATTCTGTCAGACATTTCATAGTCTATATGCTATAATAAAAGCAAAACATCTAGAAAAGGAAGTCTTATGATTAAACTACTAGCCTTGGATATGGATGGAACCCTCCTCAATGAAGCCAAGGAAATCCCGCAAACCCACATCACTGCTATTCACCAAGCCATTGAAAAAGGTGTCAAACTGGTTCTCTGTACAGGTCGCCCGCTTTTCGGTGTTCTTCCTTACTATAAAAAACTAGGACTAGATCTCCAGAACGAGTACGTCATTGTCAATAATGGTTGTTCAACTCACCAGACCAGTGACTGGGGTCTAGTTGACTGGCAGGAACTCAGTCCAGCTGATATTGAATACCTCTATGACTTAGCAGAAAAAAGCGACGTCCAGTTAACTCTTTTTGATGAGAAACATTATTTTGTCCTCGGTGGCAAGCCAAATGAAATTGTTCAAAATGATGCCAAACTTGTTTTTTCAGACCTGACTAAAATTTCCCTTGAGGAAGCGACTAGTGGCAAGTATCGTATGTTCCAAGGTATGTTTTTGGGCACCAAAGAGCAAACAGACGATTTTGAGCAGCGGTTCGCGACAGAACTCTGCCAACGATTTAGCGGTGTTCGTTCGCAGCCTGTCATTTATGAAGCTATGCCACTTGGAACAACAAAGGCTACTGCTCTTTCTCGATTAGCTAAGATTTTAAAAATCGATCCCTCAGAAATTATGGCCATGGGTGATGCCAATAACGATATCGAAATGCTTCAGTTTGCAGGACTTGGCATTGCTATGGGAAATGCCAGCGATTATGTCAAATCCCTTGCTAATGACGTTACAGCCAGCAACGAAGAAGACGGCGTCGCGCGTGCCATTGAGAAGTATATTTTATAATTGAGAGGCCCAGTTCATATCAACTGGGTTTTGTTTTTTTAAGAATCACAAAACTTTAGAAACTCTTTAGAAATACTTGAACTTTCTTTGATTTCTATAGCTTATACTAAAGTTAGAAAAATAAATCAAAAGGAGAAAATCATGAAAACAGTACTCGAAATTCATGGACTGACCAAACAATTCGGCCAACAAGCTATTCTTCAAGATCTTAGTCTAACCATAAAAGAGGGAGATATTTATGGTCTAATTGGAAAAAATGGATCAGGTAAAACTACTCTTATTAAAATCATTACACAATTATTGTTTGCGGACAAAGGGACAATTTCCCTCTTTTCTAGCCAAGGACAAAATGAGTGGACCAAGGCATTATCTCGAGTGGGTTCTGTTATCGAATCACCTGTAGCTCATAATCACTTAACGGCTTATCAAAATCTGAAATATTATTGTATGATACGTCATATTCCAAATGCTGATAAGGTGATTCATGAGACTTTGGACTATGTTGGCTTGTCAGATACAGGAAAAAAAGTCTTTCGTGATTTCTCACTAGGAATGAAACAAAGACTTGGTATCGCCATTGCCCTCCTATCAAAACCCGACTTCCTGATTCTTGATGAACCTATTAACGGTCTCGACCCAATTGGAATCAAAGAATTTCGCCTCATGATCCAGCGACTCAATCAGGAGAAAGGAATAACCATTCTCATCTCTAGTCATATATTATCAGAACTCTATCTCCTAGCTAATCGCTTTGGAATTTTGGACCAAGGTAAGATTATCCGTGAAATCAGTAAAGCTGAGTTTGAAACACTGAGTGAGGATTATATTGTACTTAAAACAAGCGATAAAGAAAGAGCTTGTCAGGTATTGAAAGAACAAATCCAACTCCAGTTTAAGGTTGTCAATCCTGAAAATGAAATCCATATCTTTGGTAATGAACAAGATGTCAAACAGATTCTCAAGCAACTAACTTTGGCAGATGTTGCTATTGATGAGATTTATTTTGCCCGTCAAAACCTAGAAGAATACTTCACACAATTGGTAGAATAGGAGAAAAATCATGATACATACCATTCAAGCAGATTTTTACCGTCTTTTCCGCTCCAAAGGATTCTGGATTACAGAATTCATTCTCTTTGTCCTCTTGCTAATGGGTGCCACTATCGGGGCTACAGGACATTTAATGTCAGTAAATACAACACCACCAGAGACTCCAACCCATGGTTGGGACGGCGTTCAAGCTCTTATCAACACGTCTAGCAATGGTTCAAACCTCGTTTTTCTCTGCATTGTTCTAGCATGTCTAGTTCTAGGAGTTGATCTAATCGGCAAGCTCTATAAAAATAGTTTGACAGTTGGCGTTTCTCGTACAGAGTTTTTCTTCGCTAAATCCTTTGTACTAGCAAGCATCGCTCTCTTGCAACTCATCGCCAGCCTTGTGATTGCTTTTATTCCCTCAACTCTACTAAACGGACTTGGTACGATGCCTGATGGTTTTATTACAAACCTTCTCTTAACGATTTCCCTCCAATTTCTCTGCCTCCTAGCTTGGCTTTCGATTGTTTCCTTTATTCTCTATGTGACTCATTCTTATCTTGCCGCATTTATTGGCTATCTAGTTACCTCTATCATCCTTTCTACGCCAATGCTTGTTTTCCCAGACATTGAAATTCTACGATATTTAATTCTAGATTTTGCCTATGCTATGACTACTAATAGTCAAGCTATTCTCTATACCATCACGGTTTGCGTAACGGTCATACTTTTCTTCTCTTTCAGTGGACTGATTATTTTCAAGAAGAAAAACTTATAAAAAGGACCTCCTCTAGGATATAGAGGAGGTTTCTTCTGTTAAAAATAAATAAAGACCGAAAACCATTCTCCATCAGTGGCTAGCTTCATATCCGCTCCAAGAAGATGAACTAATTCCTCGGTAATATAGAGACCTAAACCAGAGGATTCTTCGGTATCTGACATATTTTCAGAATAAAAACGATTGCTGAGATTGTCTATATTCTTGATAGATTTTTTGACAAGATTATCAATTTCCAAAACAAGCCTATTTTCTTCCTTTTTCAAAGAAAGTCGAGCCTTCTCCTTGCCGTGCTTGAGAACATTTCCAAGGAGGTTTTGTATAATTCGATCAAGCAAGTCCTCATCAGTCGTCGTTTTCAATCCTGGTTCAACATTAAAATCAAGAACAATATGTGAAGATTGAAAAACGTCGTAATAAGCTAAAGTCTTTTTCGTTATAAAAGTTGATAAATCAAGTTCTTCCAGTTTCGGTTTGACTGCTCCTTCCATCAAATGACGGTATTCGAGGAGAGCCTCCAAACGTTTGGAAACCAAATCTTGATGATGGGCTATTTTATTTAAGGTTTCTGAACTATTATCGGGATGTTTTATTAGTTGCTGGGTATATCCTGAAGCGATTGTCAAAGGTGTCCGAATATCATGAGCGATGTTACTGATTGCCATATCTAGGGTGCGTTTTTCACGCTTCATGATTAGCTGATTTTGCTCCACTTCTTGAAATAGATTCTCAATTTGGTTATGTAGACGCAAAATGGTCTTTGAAAAGAAATTTACACCGATCCTCTTCATGCTACCAGAGCGAATCTTTTCTTCCATTTGTCTGCTTAAATCTCTAATTGCTATATGATAGCGAATCAAAGAAATCGCCAAAATGATGTTAGTAAGGAGCAATATTGATATCAAAATGTAAATCATTACTTGTCTCCTTTTAATCGAACACCAACTCCCCAAATGGTTTCGATGTACTCGTGATTTGGATCCAGTTGATGCAGTTTTTTACGGAGATTGCTTAGATGGGTGTTGAGCGTATTGTCTCCAGGCAGGTAACTTTCTTCCCAAATCAATTCATAGAGTTCTTCCTTGGTGAAGATCTTTTTAGGATGCTGGAGCAACATTTGGAGAATCTGGCACTCTTTCTTTGCAATGCGAATGGTTTCAGTAGAATTGCTTATTTCAAAACTATCCACATCGAACTGGATATTTTTAAAGTTTTTTATGAGGTTATCAATTTCTCTTCGATCTTCTGACTGATGTTCACCACTTTGGCGTAATTGCACAGTGACTCTAGCAAAGACTTCGTCCAAATCAAAAGGTTTTACTACATAATCATTGGCACCGTCTAGTAGATATTGGCTGATGAGCTTTTTATCACCTAAAGCAGTGAGCATGATGACCGGAGTCTGACTAGTTTGTCGAATAGATTGCAAGACTTGGTCGCCATTTTTCCCAGGGAGCATGATATCTAGCAAGACGAGATCGATGCCACCTTTGTCAAATTGCATTATACCTTCTGTCCCAGAAAATGCTTGGATCACCTCGTGTTCCTCTGCAAGAAGGATTCTTAAGATTTCCTGGATTTCATTATTATCTTCAATTACAAGTATGCTCGCCATAAACCTCGTCCTTTCTAAAACTATTATAACATGTTTTGTTAGGAATTCCAGATACAGAAAAGCTCCTCTCACATTTTAAGCAAGAAAGAGCTAATGAATATTGAATCTACTTAAGCAAATAAGCAATCAAAGTTATAATCCATAGATGAGCTGGGTAGAAAATATAAAAGAAATATTTACTCCAACTGGTTTCTTTTCCTCGCTGTCCATTATACAAGGCTATGAAAGGAAAGACGGTGATAAAGAGCCAGTCAGAATTGTAAAGCATCATTTCCAAGATTTGGTACCAAGTATCGTAGATTTGGATGGAAGTTACTAACAGGAAGGCCCAAAGGAGGGTATAGAGGAGATTTCGCAATCCCTTACGATTTCGACAAGAGTAACTAATCAAGAGAAATGGTAGCATGGTGATACCACCCTCGGTAAAAAGACAACCGAAAATCAAGAGACCAGCAACCCCAATCCGACGCCACAACTTCTCTTTTTTATCCAGCTCTTTTCTGGGAAAACCAATCCAAAGCATGGTGACACCAATTGCCAGAGTTAGGAAAATGTTGTTATTGACCATTACTCCTTTGGATGCAAATAGGGCATTGAGTAGGCTATTTCCAGCAAACATGATAAGCGCCCAACTCCAAAGACGGATGAGGTAGTTTTTCAAATTTCGAGTATGGATGAAGCCTTCCATAGCCATATACGCAAACCAAACTCCCACACAACAGGTCAAGGCGTGGAAAATACCTTCCCACAAAGGAGAAACGATTCCTGTAATATGAGGGATATGGTCTAGAACCATTACTGCCGCCATCAGATACTTCAACTGTGTCGCATTCCATTTTTTCATAATAAACCTCTCTCTTTTTGATCTACATAGAGTATAGCATACATTTCTACGCATAATCGTACACCTATCTTACATTTAAAAAGCCTATCTTACATTTTTGTAAGACAGGCGTGAATATTAAAAGTTTATTATGAAAGTTACCTTCTAGTCCGTAATTCGTTGGTACATTTCTGGTCTTCTATCACGAAACAGTCCCCAATTGAGGCGTTCACTTGCTCCCTTGTCAAGGTCATAAGTGGTTAACAGAACAGCTTCACCTTGTCTTTCGGCTCGCTCTAGAATAGTTCCTGTTTCATCCGTCATAAAGGACGAACCGTAAAAGTCAAGACTGGAACTCTGTCCACCATTTTCTTCACTAGGAGTGACTTCCTCCAAACCGTAGCGATTAGCTGCAATGACCGGGACAATATTGGCTGCTGCGTGCCCTTGCATAGTACGTTGCCAGTGACCACAACTGTCTGTATCCAAAATTGGCTCTGAACCAATAGCTGTTGGGTAAAAGAGCAATTCTGCCCCATTCAGAGCAAGACAGCGCGCTGTTTCAGGGAACCATTGATCCCAACAGATGCCAATACCAATCTTAGCATAGCGAGTATCCCAGACCTTGAAACCAGTGTTACCAGGAGTGAAATAAAACTTTTCTTGATAGTAATGATCATCTGGTATGTGGGTCTTCCGATAGACGCCCAGCACTTCCCCATCTGCATCAATGACGTCGATTGAGTTATACAAGACATTGCCATCTTTTTCATAGAAACTAATCGGCAGAACAACCTGTAGTTCCTTAGCAATCACCTTAAAATGCTGAATGGCTGTATTTTCTGTCACTGACTGGGCATACTGGTAGTAGTCATACTGGCGTTCCTGACAGAAATATGGACGTTCAAACAACTCCGGCAAGAGAATGATTTGTGCGCCTTTGTCTGCAGCTTGACGTACTAAACGCTCCGCTGTTTGGATATTTGTTGCCACATCCTTGGTACATTGCATCTGGATTGCTGCAACTCTTACATTTCTCATCTTTTTCTCCTATTCAGGGATTTGTTGGGTGATACAGTGGATATTGCCACCACCTAAAAGAATATCTCTAGCTGGGATTCCGACAACTTTACGATCTGGAAAACACTTGCTGAGGATATTTAGGGCCACTTGGTCGTTGACATCTTGAAACTGGGGAACCAAGACAGACTTGTTGGCAATATAGAAATTGACATAGGAAGCCGCAAGACGTTCACCTGCATATCGCTCCTCTTCACCTTCTTCATATATGTAGCCTGACAAATCCTCTTCGGTTACAACTTGATGAAGCGCTGGGATTGGAAGTTTATGAATAGTGAAGGGACGACCTTTTGCATCCGTTTCCTTCTCTAAAAGAGCTAAATCAGCTACAGACATAGCATACTGGGGATCGTTTTGATCATCTGTCCATGCTAAGACAAGCTCTGCAGGGGCAACAAAGGCAGCAACATTGTCAACATGTTCATTGGTTTCGTCCTGATAAATACCGTAAGGAAGCCAAATAACTTTTTCAGCACCAAGACTCTCTAATAAGGTGTTTTCAATTTGCTCTTTAGACAGGTGGGGATTGCGTCCAGGACTTAGAAGACAACTTTCAGTCACAAGAATGGTTCCTTGACCATCGCTATGGATCGCGCCGCCTTCCAGTACAAAAGGTTTGGCATCATAGACAGGCATTTCCAAGGTCTCAGCAAAACGACTGGCTACTTGGTTATCATCTTCATAATCTTGATAAAGACCATCAACAGCACCACCCCAGGCATTGAAAGACCAATCGACGGCCAGCTTTTCTCTTTTATCATTGACAAGAATCGTCGGACCTGTATCACGAGCCCAGGCATCATTGGTGGGAATGTCTAAATAAACGACCTTGTCTCCAAGATAAGATTGGGCTTCAGATAGACAGTCCTGCTCCACCAAAAGGTAACCCCTTTCCCCTTCTGCTATGGTCTTGATAATCTGGCTAAAGGCCTTCTTAGCAGCTTTTCCTTGAAAGGGCCATGAACCTGGTCGAGTTGGCCAGATCATGAGGGTGCCATGATGGGGTTCATACTCTGCTGGCATACGATAGCCTAATTTCTTTGGACTGTCCATCATGATAATCTCCCTTTAAACTCTTGATAGCCGAAGGCTTTGACTAAGCTACAGTCTCCCTGCTTGTCCATAAGATAGAGGCTTGGCAAGCCAATACCGTTAAAGGTATTATTTTTGACAAATGAGTAAATAGCCATGTCTTCGAAATAAAGTCTATCTCCAATTTCAACTGGATTTTCAAAACTATAATCACCAATCACATCACCCGTCAGACAGGTATTGGAAGAAAGTCTATAGGTATGGGCTTTTTCCTGAGCCTCAAATCCATTTCTCAAAGGTGGACGATAGGGCATTTCAAGTACATCTGGCATATGGCAGGTCGCGGAGGTATCTAAAACCAAGATATCCATACCGTTTTCTACAATATCCAATACTTCAGTTGCTAGATAACCCGCATTGAGCGCAATAGCTTCACCCGGCTCGATATAGACTTCAAGATTGTAAGTATCTCGGATACGCTTGATTTCAGAAATCAGCAAATCCACATCGTAGTCTTCTCTTGTAATGTGGTGTCCACCACCCATATTGAGCCATTTAACCTCATGTAAATAAGGACCAAACTGCTCTTCTACTGCTTTCAAAGTTGTCTCTAAATCATCTGAACCTTGCTCGCAAAGGGTATGAAAATGAAGGCCATCAACTAGATCCAGCAAATCACTTGGTATCTTGTCTAAGGTAACTCCAAACCGAGATCCAGGCGCACAAGGGTCGTAGAGCGCGTGATCTCCTTGGGTTGAACACTGAGGGTTGAGGCGCAAACCAACACTAATACCAGCCGCTCGACAACGAAGACCGTATTTACGCAATTGTCTCTCTGAGTTAAAGACGATATGGTCTGTTATCTCAAGCAATTCCTCCAAGTCTGCATCCTTGAAAGCAGGTGCAAAGACATGAACTTCCCCTGGGAATTCTTCTCTAGCGAGCTTGGCCTCATAGAGACCACTAGCCGTCGTACCAGAGAGATACTGGCTGATCAAGGGATAGGTTTTGTAGAGTGAATAAGCCTTCTGAGCAAGTAAAACCTTGCAACCTGCTTCTTCCTGAACTTGCTGAAGAATGTGGCAGTTGGCTTCTAACTTTGCCAGGTCAACAACATAGGCTGGTGTTGGTACTTGGTCTAATTTCATCAGTCCACCATTTGTGGATTTTCAACCACAACCCAAGGCAAGCCATACTCATTCAAAGCTTCCATAAATGGATCTGGATCCAATTCTTCAAGGTTATAAACTCCAGGTTGTTTCCAAGTACCATTCATCACTAATTTTGTCCCAATCATGGCTGGAACACCTGTTGTGTAAGAAATTGCTTGTGAACCAACTTCTGCGTAACATTCCTGATGGTCACAAACATTGTAAATATAGATAGTCTTTTCAACGCCATCTTTGACACCTGTAAAGATACAGCCGATATTGGTTTTCCCAACTGTGCGTGGACCAAGGCTTGCAGGGTCTGGAAGCAAGGCTTTCAAGAATTGGATTGGCACAATTTCTTGACCGTTAAAGTTAATGGTATCCGTACGAAGGAGTCCGACATTTTCCAAGCATTTCATGTGCGTTAGGTAAGATTGCCCAAAGGTCATAAAGAAACGAATCCGTTTGACACCAGGAATGTTCTTAGCCAATGATTCAATTTCTTCATGGTGAAGGAGATACATATCTTTTTGCCCAACTTGAGGGAAATCATACTCACGCTTGATAGACATGGCTTCGACTTCTACCCATTTCCCATCTTCCCAGTAAGAACCTGGCGCAGAAACCTCGCGTAGATTGATTTCTGGGTTGAAGTTAGTCGCAAATGGATAACCGTGATCTCCACCATTACAGTCTAAAATGTCGATATAGTGGATTTCATCAAAGTAATGTTTGAGAGCGTATGCTGAAAAGACACTAGTCACACCTGGGTCAAAACCAGAACCAAGTAAGGCTGTCAAGCCTGCTTCTTTGAATTTTTCCTGATAAGCCCATTGCCATGAGTAGTCAAAGTAAGCTGTAAAACCTAGTTCCTTGCAACGTTTTTCATAAATGGTGCGCCATTCAGGATCTTCTGTGTCCTCAGCTTCGTAGTTGGCTGTATCAATATAGTGGACACCTGTCGCCAAACATGCGTCCATAATAGTTAAATCTTGATATGGGAGTGCCACGTTCAAAACAGCTTCTGGCTTGTAGCGTTCAATCAAAGCAATCACTTCTTCTACCTTATCAGCATCAAGAGCAGCTGTTTCAATCTTTGTACTTGTTTTGCCTTCTAACTTAGCCTTCAAATCATCACATTTTGACTTTGTACGACTAGCAATCATAATCTCTGTAAATGTTTCGCTATCTTGGCAAATCTTTGAAATAGCAACTTGGGCAACACCCCCACATCCGATAACTAATAGACGACTCATTTTTTCCCTTCCTCTTCTTCTAAAATGTCTTCTACATACTTAGGCAACATAAAGGCTCCCACATGTAAGTTTGCAGTGTAGTATTCTGTGAAAAGCTGGCGTTTTTTCCAGCCTTCCTTATCAAAATCTTTAACAGGGTGGTATTTTTTCGATGCAAATCCAAATAGCCAATAGCCAGCTGGACTGGTTGGGATGTGCGCCTGATAAACCCGGCTAATTGGAAAGGCTTGATTAACCTTGCGGTGCATACTTCGACAAGCAGACTCATCCTCATCAAAGAAAGGACTCCCATGCTGGTAAATCATGATACCGTCTTCTTTGAGAGCTCTGTAACTATTGCCGTAAAATTCCTTGGTAAATAGCCCTTCCGTATGTCCAAATGGATCTGTCGCATCGTTGATAATGATATCGTAATCATCCTCACAGTTTCTCAAAAATCTCAGTCCATTTTGATAATAAATCGTAACACGAGGGTCATCTAGCCCTGCAGCAAAGTCTGGGAAATACTCACGACAAACCTCAACAAGCATTTCATCTGGTTCCACGATATCGATTTGCTCCAGTTCGGGATAGAGTGTTAATACTTGGGCAACTCCGCCGTCGCCACCCCCTATAACCAAGACTTTCTTTGGATTGGGATGGACAGCCATCGGTACGTGGACGGTCATTTCATTGTAGACAAAATCATCTGCATCTGAAAACAAGACATGGCCATTTAAGATTAATATTTTCCCAAAAGCGGGAGTATCTAATACTTCTATATCCTGCCATTCACTTTTTCCAGCGTAGAGTTGCTTAGCTGTTCTCAGGGACAATTTCACATCTGGAGTATGAACTTCAGAAAACCACAAATCCATCTAGTTCTCCTTTCTATCAATAACGTTGATGTGATTGACTTCTGGATCTTCCGTCCCTTGGAGGGAGCAACCACGTTCTTTGGCAAATAGGATATAATTCACAATTTCTCGTGTAATGCGTTCACCTGGTGCTAGGATTGGAATCCCTGGAGGATAGCACATGACAAATTCCCCACAGACCTGTCCAACAGACTCATCCAAGGTTAAACTTCTTCTCTCTGAATAGAAGGCTTCCTGAGGAGACAGCACTAACTCTGGTTGGATATATTCTCCAGCAATCAAGTCCTTCCCATCTCGTGAATAGAGTCTCTTGATATCCGCCAAAGCACCAACTAAACGCTCGATATCTTGGATGCGGTCACCAATCGAAATATAGGCCAATATATTGCCAATATCCCCGAATTCAATCTGAATATCGTATTCATCTCGCAAGAGATCATAAACTTCGATACCTGTTAAGCCAATACCCTGAGTGTAGACTGACAGCTTGGTCACGTCAAAATCACAGACCGACACACCGTCTATTAACTCTTTTGAGTAGGCATAGTAACCACCGATAGCATTGATTTCACGACGAGCATACTCGGATAGTTCAATAACCTTCTCAAAAGACTCTTTACCACGAAGAGCTAGATTACGACGTGAAATATCAAGACTTGCCATCAACAAGTAAGAGGCAGATGTAGACTGGGCCAGGTTAATGATCTGTCGAACATATTCAGGATTCATACGCTCCCCGATAAGCAGGATGGAGCTCTGGGTCAAACTCCCACCAGACTTATGCATAGAGACCGCCGCCATATCAGCGCCAGCGTCCATAGCAGATAGTGGCAATTTGTCTGTGAAATGCAAATGCGCTCCATGAGCTTCATCGACTAATACCAACATGCCTGCTTCATGTGCCATTTCCGTTAAACCCTTGAGATCTGAACAAATCCCATAGTAGGTAGGATTGTTGATTAGGATAGCTTTAGCATCTGGATGATCCTTAATGGCCTGCGCAACACGGTCATTTTCAAGACCTAAAGCGATGCCAATTTTAGGATCTACACTCATCTCGATATAGATGGGAATGGCACCACATAGAACCAGCGCATTGATAGCAGATTTGTGAACATTTCGCGGCAGAATAATCTTATCTCCAGCCTTGCAGGTGGAAAGAATCATGGTTTGAACAGATGATGTTGTTCCACCAATCATGAGAAAGGCATGCGCTGCTCCAAAAGCATCCGCAGCCAGCTCCTCTGCATCTCGAATAATCGAAATGGGATGGCCTAGATTATCCAAGAGTTTCATAGAATTGACATCAATTCCAACACATTTTTCTCCCAACAATTCAACAAGTTCTGGATTTCCCCGTCCGCGTTTATGACCTGGTACATCAAAGGGAACAATCCTTTTCTTTCGTAACTTAATCAGACCTTCATAAATAGGGGCCTGGTTCTGATCTAACTTCATCAAGACATACTCCTTTAGCATATTTTTAGCGCCTAAAAAATGAAGGCGACCAAAGCTTGACTTATGAAAAAAGAGCAGGTTTTCACCTGCTCTGCAATCTTCTGACGTTTTTATTTTGGTTTCTGTTGAGTATGTCTGTTCCTGATGTTTCCTAACTCTCTAGTAGCAAATATTACGTACTTTATTGATCGTTTCACAAGATGACGTGTGCTTTCACCACACTAAAATTTATGAATTAGGACAAGCGTCCTAACATCAACTTATAAAAGTAGGCTTTTAACCCTATCAATAATGCGGCTTTTCAACCACGCTTCGGCATTCAACCCTGCCTGTCCGTAGGCATTTTTTACTCGGGTTTATATTTGCTAGAAAACATCATCTCATTTTCTAAGCCTTATAACTATATCATGTTTACAAGAACTTGTAAAGTACTTTTTTTAAATTTTCTTAAAATTTGTTCGTGAATAGTTAAATTGCCACCCAAAAGTTAAAGTCCAATCAACTGAAAACGATTAAAAAAGGAACTAATTTTTAGTTCCTCTCAAAATTATTTAATCTTATGCTTATTCATTTTCTCTTGGAAAATATCTGTAATGATTTGGCGCAATTCTTCTCGTTCCTTCTCAGGAATCTCACCGCTTCTCTTGGCAACTGCGTAGAGCTCTGGATGTTCGATAGAAATACGCTGTATTGTTCGAGTTGTTGCGTGTTTTCGCACGAAAAAGGGAATGCGTTTGAGCCATTCCTGAGGCACTAGGGCAAGGATTTTAGCAGCGGTTTCCTTATCGCTAATTTCAGATGTTGTCAGTCCCTGCTTTATCGTTTCCTGTTCTTTTTCAGTAAAATCTTTTAATTCCATTATCCCTCTCCTATCTAGAAATCACTCTATATTAAATTATATACCAATATTAGAGAAACTACAAAGAATAAACTTTGTAAAATATGCGCAATGATGAGATTGCATTGCTTAGTCAACTAGTGAAATCAAAAAGCACTAAAAAAGTTAAAAATATTTTTTTGCATCCTCTAAGAGACTTGAAAAATCACTTAAAAAAGTTTTTTCAAATTCGTCATATTTTTGGAGATTCTGTCGTAACGTTTTAGCTTTAAAATGTTTATAGGTGTTTCTATTAATCTTTCCTACTAGTTTCTTATTAACATAGATTTGTATACCATCATTATTTATATTTCCATAAGTATCACCTGATATATAAATTGAGTTCGATTTATTATTTTGAGAGTAAATATTTAATCCATGTCCTTTTCCTTGTGTTAATCGAACTATATTATATTCATTAGCTATCTTTATAAAATCTAATGAAATTGGCTTTTCGCGTTCTTCCTTCTTCTCTTTTCCAAAATACTCTGGTTTCGACAGGTCGAAATGATTTGTATTAACCAGTGTATTAAATAATTTGCGAATAACGAATTGAACATCTTCATTCGGTGAATGATTTTGAGTTGAGGTTTTATTTATATCTATATCGAAGTTTCCGGTTGAAATTGTATTTGAAAAGCTCATTCTTTTCATCAAATTTTCGAACTCTTCAACTTCTAATTTATCAACATTATATTTAAGCAATAATTTTAAAGTATTAAAAAATTTTCTGAAAGATTCTAACTCTTTTTGATTTTTGAAACTAAAGATACCATAGCGAGACACAAGAGAATTATAATCAGCATCGTCAGGTATTTCAAATGAATTTTCAAGTAAATCAATGAGAAAATATTTGGTTTCTTCAGAATCTTCTGGACTATTGTTATATGAAGTCAATAAATAGTCATAAGCTTCATCAAATCGTAATTGAAAACATACTGTAGCTATGATTAGTAATTTGTCATCATTTTCTAACTCATTATTTGAATTTATAATATGCATTAAAAGGCTAACAGAATTGAATAATCTGTTAACACTGCGAGGATTATTTCCGATTGAGTCTCTAATTAATTGAGTTACATTCTGTGTAACGTCATCATTAAAATAAAAATTAATTTTTTTCAAAGAGACTTTAACAAAGTTCTCCATATGATAATTTGCAACAGGTACAGTAAAAGGCACTTGAATTATTTTCTCAAAAAAAGCTTTTCCTTTTTCGTTGTCCAAATCATCACCATACTTACTTTTTGTTCCTCTTAAAACAACATTATAATCAATAGCTAAAACAAAGACACAATTTCTGCAATCTAAGAAAAGTTTTAAAATTTCTAGGAATTCAATCGCTTTTTTTGGAACCAATCTGTCAAGGTCATCAATGAAAATTACTATCTTTTCATAATTATTTTCTTTAACGAAGTCATCAATGATATCTTGTAGATTTTGTTTCAGATTTTTTAAATTATTAGCTTTTTCTTCATTGCTTATTAGTTTTAGAAGTTGATTATTAATTTTTTCAATATTTAAGAGACCAAAATCTAGTTTAAAATATTCTATACTTTTTGTAATAACTGCCAAAGATTTTTTAAAGTTCTCTCTTTTATTTACATCAGTTACTTCTAATTCATCAATTAAATCTGTGATTAATGTGACTGCTAAATTCTTATCCATATCAAATTGTGAATATTGCCAAGTATTAAAAAATATTGTTTTAATTTTTCTTGTTGAATTACTTGACGATTTTTCTTTAAGCTTTTCCTCAACTTGATACATAATGCTGGTTTTTCCGGTTCCCCAATCGCCTTGAATAGCTAATGTTAAAGGAGTCTCGCAACCAGTAATAAAATTTGATAACCCAAGAATGTATTTGTCAATCATAAATTCGTCTTTTACAGTTGGAATATCAGAAAATGAATTGTACATATAATTTCCTTTCAAAATGTTTCATCTAGAGTATACTAAATTAAGAATGACACTCAATTTATATTATGTTAGTGGCATTTAATATTACGGTTTTAAAAAGCAATTGTTGTTGTAGATATGTCACAAAAGATTCTATTCTCATCTTCAATCACCTCCCAGACTTCTGACTGATAACCCTCACCATCTATATCATAGCGCTGCATATAGCCTAAAAATCGTTCTTTTTTATTTGACTTACGAGGCTTGAGAATGTTTACAGCCCAGAATCCGATAAGAATAACAACTAAAAGTGCCATCACTGTTTCCATCCGATTCTACCTTGCCTTTCTTAATAACCTTCAACCCACTTTTCATTATCCATAATGAAAGGCTTGGCCAGTCCATCACCTGTATAATCTGCATACTTAGTCGATAGATATTTGTAACAATCTTCCTTGCTCGCAAACTTAATAGCTTGATAGGGCTCTTCAAAAGTCAGTTTCTCTACAAATAAGAAACCATCATCAGCTGGCACTAAAACACCTACGTGTCCAACAAAAAGAAACTCTCCATCCAAATTATCATGCAACACAACAGACAACATTCGAGCTTTACCATTGAATTGAAACTGTGAGAAGAATTTCTCCATCTTCTGCACGTGAACTTTTACATCCGTCGTTGCTTCCGTCTCAACTCTAGAAAATAGAATGTCAAACTCTTCCTTTTCTTTCGTATCAAATACTTTTCCCTTATCGATAGCATCGTTATCCACAAAAAGCAGCTGATCATTCTTTTCAAGTTTTGGGATCGTAACTGAATTTTTTAAGAGCGCATAGCTATTAATACGGCAGTTGGTCCCAACAAAGTCACCCTTTTTTTGATTCCAGAGATTGCTGATTTTCTCTACGTCGTATTCTGTTTTTGTAAAGGAGGCAAAATCACCACTTAAGCCAGTAGAGCCGACTGTCGCATTATAGTCTGTGACAAGATTGAAAAATGCCTCAACACTATTTGGATCCAAGTGAGCTGATATGATAGATTTGACCTCTTCGGTACTGACTTGACCGTTTAGATTGGAATATGAAGCCGTCCAAGGAACTTTATCTGAACTGGTCTGTGTTTGATTTGTAGCTTCAGTCCTCGTATTATTTTGGTGGCAAGCAGCCAATCCAAGTAATAAGGGTAAACACAGTCCCAAGGCTACTACTTTTCTCGTTCGTTTCATGCAACTCTCCTTCTAGACTACAAGTCTCCATTTCTTTGTAAACACCATTCACTAATCACTTATGGAGTAATCTGGGACTTAGCTATATTATACTACATAAGTCAAAAAAAGACTGCACGAATCACCCATTCATTACAGCCTTTTTAATCCTATTTTTTATTGAATGACGAAACCTCTAGGCAAAATCACCAGTTGCTGTTCCAATTCTTGGCAATGACTGGCTAACGCTACAGAATCACGGTCTACAAGATAGTTTTCAGTTGATTGGTTAAAAATAGCTTGGATTTTTTGTCCATCATAATCCCATGCCAGAGATACCACATCCGGCTTGATTTCTTTCAGTCTATAGGTCCCGTGCTGGATTATATCTGAGACACTCTTGCGAAGTTGAATCAATTTCTTCATAAAACTCAACATCTCATTGCTATCGGAAACACGTTCCCAAGGCATGGCACGACGACAATCTGGATCTGTACCTCCATCTAACTCCAACTCCGTTCCATAGTAGAAACACGGTGTCCCCCTTTGTAAAAAGAGGCAGGCGAGGGCAGATTTAACAAGTTGGACATCTCCTTTAGCTGTTGTCAATATGCGCTCCGTATCGTGCGAATCCAAGAGATTGAACATCACTTCCGAAATCTGCTGTCTATAGTACATAGACTGACTATTGATTTCATCGATAAATTGACTGGTCTTCTTAACCCCACGCAAGAAATAATCCTTGATACTGTCAGAGAGAGGATAGTTCATGACTGCGTGAAATTCATCGCCATTTAGCCAAGGCTGTGAAGTATGCCAGACTTCTCCAAGAATATAAAGATCAGGCTTTTTAGCTAAGACAGCCTTCCGGAAATCTCTCCAAAATTGGTGGTCCACTTCATTAGCCACATCCAAGCGCCAAGCATCAATATCAAACTCTTCAATCCAGTAGGTCGCAACTTTTAAGAGATAGTCTTTGACTTGAGGATTGGCCGTATTTAACTTGGGCATATAACTAGCAAAGGCAAAGGTATGATAAGGAAGCTTTCTTGGATTACCAAGCTTATCCTTGGTCACTGGGAACTCATGGACATGGAACCAGTCTTTATATACTGACTCTTCACCGTGTTTAAGGATATCCTGCCATTGTGGAGATTTGTCACCGATATGGTTAAAAACAGCGTCCAGCATGATCTTCATGCCTCTCTGATGAGCTTGGTCCACCAGTTGACGGAAGGTATCATTGTCTCCAAAATGACGGTCAATTTTGAAATAATCCGTCGTATTGTACTTGTGATTGCTTGGGGATTCAAAAATCGGACAGAGATAAAGTCCTGTAATCCCCAAATCTTGCAAGTAATCCAGATGGTCAATAACACCTTGTAAATCACCTCCAAAGAAATCGCTCGTCTTTGGTTTGATAGAGGAATCCCAAGCTAGTGAACCTTCAGGTGAAATCTCAGGGTTCCCATTAGCAAAGCGTTCTGGGAAAATCTGATACCAAACTGTATTTGCTACCCAGTCAGGAACGTGGCAAGCATCAATCTCATGGATATACGGAATTTTAAATCCATTTCCTTCATAATGAAGGTTTTCTAGCGTATTTTCAACACATCCCTTATCGCCATATAAGACCTCCTGACCTTGCTTATCCTTGAGTTCAAAGAGATACTGGAGTCGTGCATAGCCAACCGTAACTTCCACTTGCCAGTAATCAAACAAGGCATCAGAAGTTACTTTGATCATCGCCTTGCTTGCTTCATAATGGTCCTCTAAAAAGATAAAAGTATCTCCATAATGCAAATGGATGCTTTCAATATCATCTTTCTTAGTCCGGATACGAATGTGCATTGTCTTGTCTTTATAAAGATAAGCATACTCCGACTCTGGTCTGTGGTAAATGGCTGTTAATTCCATTGTTCTGTCTCCTAGTTTACTTTGAATCTCTTTACAACGCAAACGTTTTCATAATTGTGATTCTAGTATACTACTTTCGTATTTTATTTGCAAGGCTTGTTCGTAGTTCCGAGCGGTTTGATTTTGAGAATAAAAAAAGTAGTAAGTCTTAATACCTACTACTTTCTGATTGATGATTTACAAATGTCTTTCCAGCCACTCTATCTTTTTAAAATCCTTATTATTGTTGTGGTTATTTCGATAAGAATCTTGGGAAGAAGCCTTGTAAATACTTAAATACTGTTCTAGATTTGGAACACGAAAAGTGATGTCATCGAGATGAATCAGCTCAATATCAGATTCCGATATATCCGCAAAATCAGGTAAAGAATCGATACTTCCATATTCAACACTCACGCCATCTTTTTGGAATTCATGCTCATGAAGATCTATTAAAGTGTAGCCTAAGTGGTTCATCACTTTCATTATCTTGTCCCAGTCATAAATCCTGAGATGATCAGGCGCTTCCCAGCCTCTAGGATCACCAGGGACATGAATGTCAATGTCAGATGGCTCCCATTCTTCATTTGAACGGTATTCAAATCCCAAAGAACCCATCAGTGTCGGTGTGATTCCGACTTGGTTTAAATGTGAACAAATTGTTCGAAATTCATCAAATAGAGAATTCATTCCTCCTCCAATCGTTGATATAGAACTTAATTTCGTTGTGAATAATAAAGTAATTTTTACCTTCTACTCTTTCGGTTTTGAAAATACTTCTACTCGCTGAGCTAGGACTTTGATTTCTACAGGTAGGTTATCCGATTTATCACCGTCAACATCTGACTCCAATTCACTATCTGAAGAGATTTTAATATTACGTGCTCTGATATACTCAATATTATCATTGCCGACAACATCTCCTTTTAGTAAATCAGGAATGACGGATAATTTAGAGAATATTGAAGCATCTTTTAGAATCAAAATATTAGCATAGCCGTCCTTGTTTTCTTCAAAGATTTTCTTGTCAGCGAAGTAATTTGTCAAGAGAACCAAAACATGACTCGCTTCACCATCATAATTTCCATTTTCTGTCTCAACCTTAATGTTAAAGACCTGATCCGTCATCACAGACTTCATGGTATTTACAGCATAGGCTAAAATACCGAATTTTGTCTTGTCCTCGATCTCCACATTGTGAATCGCTTCTGGAAGAGAACCGATACTAAAAATATAACCAAAATAGTTGTCATTTGCTTTACCAATATCAATCTTATTGGTTAAGTTAAAATCGAGTTCATCAATCGCGCCATCGATGTCTTGATTGATTTCCAACAGTTTCGTAATGAGGTTGCCCGTACCACCTGGGATAATCCCTAACTTAGGAATGTAGTCTCTCTCAGCAATACCAGAAATGACTTCATTGACAGTCCCGTCTCCACCGAAAACAAGCACTGCATCGTACTGCTCACGAGACGCTTCCTCAGCAAAATGTGTCGCATCTAGCGCTTTTTCAGTAATTTTGGTTTCCACATGCTCAAAATAATCCTTGGCCTTATTCTCCAGCTTGACCTTATAATCCAAGGCCTTTTCCCCACCAGAGGTAGGGTTGATAATTACCATTGCTTTTTTCATTGATTTTAATCCTCAAAATTTAATTAAATATTTATTATCTGTTGAATGGGAACACCTCCATAACAAAATAGACACAACAGGCACTCCTATCAATAAAATAGTTACATAATTTTCAGTTCATCTTTCTTTTTTATCAATATTTTTTGATATTATTCTTTACATTCTCAACTCTTCTAAGAACGATTTTGAGCAATTCACTTTTTCTCTTAGCGCTGGTGTAAGATCTCTGTGTGAAACAATCGTAATGATTTTTTCTTACTTCATCCAAAATTGATTGATAGAATACAGCAGCAGCAGTAACCGGAAATAGTGCATCTGAGTCAAACATATATAAATGACTATAAAATTTATCATAGTAATAATCTGAGAGTAGAGCTATCTCTTCCCACAGACAAACTATTTTATCACTTACCTCAAGAGTAGATTTAAAAAATGAATACCCTTTGTTAAAAGAATTTGGTACGACGGATAGATTTTCCAATTCTTCTTTTGTAACACCATATTTTTTCATTAAAGATTTTGGTAGATAAATTCTGTTTCTGTTTCTTAAATCCTCACCGACATCTCTTAGAATGTTTGTAATCTGCATCGCAATCCCCAAGTCTTCACAAATTGACTCATAACGCTCATCAGCTTTCTCACCTTTAAGCATAGGTGCTAGCATAAGCCCCACAGTGCCAGCAACTTTTTTACAATAAAGTATTAAGTCGCTCTTGTCCCCAATCTCCTCAAAATTAAAATCACTTTTCTGACCATCTATCTGTTCAAGTAATGCGTCAAGGGAGATTTTGCGTAGTCGAACAGCATTTTCAAACGCAAACCACCAGGCATATTTTTTATAATTATCACTTTGATTACTACCCATGTACAAAGACTTCACGTCTTCTTCTAATAGGTTTAAAAGTTGAAGCCGTCTCGCCTCGCTCTGCGATTCTGTATCGGCCAAATCATCAGCATACCTACAGAAAGCATAGATAGCTGCTATATCTAAAAATTTTGCATGCTCAATCTTCTTAAAAGCTGCATAAAAACTTGATGCATTTTTTCGCATTACCTCTTCAGCAGCTTGGTATGATAAGTCTAAATTCATGAGAAATCAGCTCCTTCCAAATCGCGACGAAGCTCCTCTGCACATATTTTTCCACTCTGCATGACAATCGGTACACCAGCTCCCGGGTGTGTGCTACTGCCGGCAAAATACAGCCCTTCACAAGAAAGACTTTTTGCCTGAGGTCTCAGATGATTGCTTTGCGTTAAAGTAGGTTGTAGCCCAAAAGTCGCACCTCTATAGGCATTGAAAGAATTCATAAAATCACGAGGTGTAAAATAGCGTTCGGAAGAAATGTTATCTCTCAAGTTTTGCAACGAAGGCAACTTCTCCAATGTTGAAATCGCATGCTCCCTATAATAATTTACAGTCTCATCATCCCATTCATACTGCGATGCCTCCACATCGGAGACTGGGATCAGTAGATAAAAAGAAGATTTACCCTCAGGAGCCATTGTAGCATCAACGTTTGAAGGAATGTGAAGATATACAGACGGCTCTTTAATCTTACTTCCGTCAAAAATACTTGTCAAATTTGAATCTAAATCATCTGCGACCACAAACGTATGGGCAGCAAGGTCAGGATAGACACCTTCAACTCCCCAATAAAACACAAGACAAGAACAAGAATAATCCATTGAATCAATCTTAGCGGAATGATACTTTCCTTTATCAGAATCATTTTTAATCAGATTCTTCATCGCATAAGGGAAATCTGCATTACAAATCACAGCATCTGCCAAAATTTCTTGCCCTGAAACTGAAATACCTTTCACCTTATTATTTTTAGTAATAATTTCTTCAACAGGCATCTCATAATGAATCTTGCCCCCAAGTTCTTCAAAAAGCTTAGCCATCTGACTAGCCATCGTAAACATTCCTCCCTTTATAAACCAAACTCCGTAAAGTAACTCAATCATGGGAATGATATTGTATAATGAAGGTCCTTTTTTCGGAGAAACCCCAATATATAAGGTTTGGAAGCTGAGCATCTGTTGGAAGTCTTTGTCTGGTATAAATTTTGACATCATTTGGTCCGCACTGTCAAAAGTTTTCAATTTTAATGCATTCCAAAGAACCTTGGGATTATAAAAATCACGTTTATGTCGGAAAGGTTTTGTAATAAAATGCTCCAAAGCAATCTGATAGCGCTTATAAATCGAACTAAGATAATCATATAATCCCATCGAATTTTCAGAACCTTTACTTTCAAAAATCTTATGCAATTCTTGTAAATCATTCGAAATGGAATAGGATCTTAAAGGAGACGAATTGAAATATACATCATACATCGGGTTCAATTTAACCATAGGAATATAATCGTCTGGATTACGCCCCGCAATTTCAAAAATTTCCCGATAAATTGACGGCATCATCACCAAGGTTGGTCCCACATCAAAAGAATGACCATCAAATTCCAATCGATGCATTTTCCCACCCGGCATAGCATTTTTCTCATAAATTTCAACTTGATAACCGGCATTTTGAAGACGAATTGCTGCAGAAAGTCCCGCAATACCAGCACCTATAACCAATACTCTTTTCATAATTATCCTTTCACAGTGGTTTTTATCCACTTAAGAAACAACTACAAGAATCATTGGCTCGTGTCTCCCCCTTCGGGGACAATGAGTTGTAGTAGAAATAAAGTAAAACTTTTCTAGATTTAATTTTACTTTTTCGCAATTTTTTATGCACTAAACTAAATATGCATTACTATAAATATTTGTGAATTGGGTTATCTATAATTTTTTTAATATTATTATGTTTTCTGTTTTCTTTCCTCTATAATTCTTATCTCTCCTTTCTACAGATACCTTATGCCATCTTTTTGATATCAATCTGTTTCTATAATATCTCAGCATTTATGCAAACTAAAAGAGTTTTAAATCTACAACTCTCATTATACCATTTAAAGCCTAACTAATAAACTCCACCCATAACTCTTCGATTAACTTTACAACACTTCTTCAGATTTAAATAAAGCTTTCACTAGTAACGTAATAGTTTCATAGATCTCTGTTTATATTTTAAAACTAGTCAATTTTTTCTATGATATTTCCAAATTTATCCAATACAAGACATGAATGATCATTTAGTGGGATTATAGGAGCGTTAACAAGTTCTTGAGCACTATCCCTATTATCTTTATCATTCCATGAATCAGAATGGACACTAATTAAAAACTGATTAAAAAGTTCCAAACCATTTTTTATCTTTATCTGATGTTCTGGATTATCATTAGGTGAAATATAGACTTTTTCTCCTAATAGTAGGGCTCCTGCAGAAAATCCCATAACTATCGCACCTTTATTCAGCATATGATCAATATAATTTTTGAACTCCTGATTTACATAAGTTGATATATACTTTTCAGTATTTCCACCACCGATGATAATTAGATCAGCATCTAGATAGCTATCAAAATCAATCTGCTCAGTGTCCAAGAGTAAGTGATCAGTGTTTAGATTAGGAAATTGACTTTGGAAAACTTCCGTGTACTTTTTCATATAGGGTTGCCAATTATCTCGAAAAACTGTAAAAATAACAATTCTTTCAATCTTGCTTGATAATACAATTTTATCAACAATGCTATATTTCGTTATTGGGGGATTCCCACCCATCAAAAAAATTTGTTCTTTCAAGTTAACACACTTTCTAAAGAGACATAAAATTTAAACAAGTTTATTCACGTTTCTAAATTATAATTTCTTCTTAAAATGAATAATTCTATTTGCCTCCTGAAATCCAATATTGAGATGAAATCTTATAGAATCCGTATTCGTTAAAGTACAGTCACTTGCAAATTCCTTACATCCTTTATTTTTCGCCCATTCCTCACATTTTGTACAGAGATTTTTAGCAATATCCTTTAAACGATATTTCTCGTCGACAATAATCCCTTCTAAGAATCCAACAGGACTATATTTACAACCTTCAACATAATCAAATCTGAGTGAACATAGTGCTAGACCTACAATTGTGTCACCTTCAACTTCAGTAAAGATTGCAGTATTTTTGCCATTCGTATATTTTTTTACTTCATCAAAAGCTTCTTTATCGGTCAATTGGGGCCATAATTGTTTTATTAGTTTAGCCGTTTTTATAGAATCTTTTGTTATTCCATCCATATTGATGTTCCTCCGCAAATTACAAGCAAATGTTTCGAATCATGCTGTTACTTTGTTACTCATTGATTGATACCAATACCATCCCCTTCTACTTTTCGACTGTCTCAGATCGGACGAACAGAGCTACACACTCAGCGGTTCGGACTTACCGTATCATTTCGTCGGTTTCCTGCCTCATTCTAAGAGTCCTATCCCATGGGCGGAGCATCTACTTCTAATTCGCTGATGTCTCAGCTCGTACAAGCAGTGATACCGCCTCAACATGGTGCGTTTGAGTAAAAAGATCCACCGGCTGGACTTTCTTCAATTCATAACCCAATTCTTGGTAGAGCTTGATATCACGCGCCATGGTTGCGACATTACATGAAATATAAGCGATGCGGTCTGCTCCTGTTTGGGCGCTTGCTTTGATAAAGCTTTCGGTCAAGCCCTTGCGTGGTGGGTCAACAAGAATGGCAGTTGGTTGAATACCTTCCATGAGCCAATTCTTCATGGCATTTTCAGCTGTATCACAAACATAGTGAGCATTAGTAATATTGTTCAAAGAAGCATTTTTCTGGCTATTTTCTACCGCTTCTGGAATCACTTCAACACCGTAGACTTCTTTGACATGCTTGGCAACGGACAATCCAATCGTTCCAATCCCTGAATAGGCATCAATAACCACATCATCTTCTTTTAAATCTGCAAAGTTAATGGCCGTTTGATAAAGTTTCTCTGCCATTTCAGTATTGACCTGGTAAAAGGCTGGTCCAGCGATTTGGAAGTCATTCCCCAACATTTGGTCGGTAATGTAATCTTGACCATAAAGAGTGCGCCATTCCTTGCCAAAAATCGCATTGGTATTCTGGTCGTTGATATTTTGCATGACAGAGACAATCTCTGGGAAACGCTTGATTAATTGTTCAATCAACTGTTCAACTCGGAAAATTTTTGGTCGAGTTGTCACTAAGATAACCATGATTTGTCTTGAATAGTGCCCGCGACGCACCACAAGATTTCGAATCAAGCCAGACTGCTCCTTTTCGTCATAAGGTCTCAAATCAAAACGACGAAGCAAATCTCGTAGAGCTACTACGACTTGGTCAATGACAGGATCTTGGATAAAGAAATCTTCAAGGGGCATAAGGTCATGCGAATTCTTACGGAAAAAGCCAGTTTCCAAGATACCATTCACTCGACGAACGGGCACCTGTGCCTTATTTCGATACTTGACAGGATTCTCCATACCAAGTGTTTCAGTAACCTCTACATCTCTAATGCCAGCAATCTTGTAGAGAGTGTCTTTGACTTGCTTGGTTTTGAACTTAAGCTGCTCTGGATAGGCAAGATGCCCCAAATCAGCGATACCTGAACGCAGATAAGCTAGGTCAAGGTCTTGGTTACGATGTGGAGAATATGTAAGGTATTCTTCAACTTTCCCATAGCCAATCTTTTTATTGACCTTAAGGACTCGCATGAGAATTTTCTCAGTTGGTAGAGCATTTTCTACAAAGAAAACCAAACCATCTACCTTAGCAACCCCTGCACCTTCATGGGTCAAATCAATAATTTCAACTTCTACAATATCATTTTTCTTTAGCATATTTTTCACTTTCTATCGGCCGACAAAAAAAGACGGCAACATTTCTGTTACCATCTATTATATCATGAAATGACCTAAGCACCAAAACTCTTGAAGAAGTTGACAATGGCTTGCCAAAGGGAGCTCAGGAAGTTGCCCCCGTCTTCTAGCGCTTTATTGGCATCAAAGTTGAGGTTGATATTTTTAAAGCTATCTCCAGCTTGGGAAACAATGCTTTCCTTGAGGTCATTTAGGGTTTTAGTGAAATCAGCATTGTTCAAAATGTCACTCTTTGAGAGGTTGAGTGCAAAATTGATGATGATATTGACCTGGTTTCCTGTTATAACCTGATCGAGTTTGTAGTTTTTTAGTGTGTCTTCAACAATTTTGCGGACATCTTCTTCTGTCAGATTGCCTTTGGCTTCTTTTGCTTTTGCGATTCCTGTCTTGATATCTGCCAAGGCGACATTGAGTTTATTGGCATCGTAACCTGACTTGTCCTTGTTTTCAGCATTGATATCGGATAAGGCTTTTAGTTCCTCTTGAGCCAAGTCTTTATTGGCTTGCGGCACTTTGGCACCATTGGCTTCTAACGAGTAGTAAATACCTGCTAGGGCGCTCTCTCCTGTAACTGGAATAGGAGCTGCAACTGTGATTTTGGCATGCTCCACTCCCAGCGTCACTGCTGCGTTGCGGTACATATCCTGCGTCACCTTGGTGATATTTTCAGGCGTTTCAATCTTGACTTCTAGAGGCGACTTATCACCCAGCTTTTGAATCTTGGCTGATGAATAGAGCTGTAGGCTAGCATCATTAGCCACATTCATAATTTTCGAGTAGATATCTGGTGTCATAGTTTTGATATCTTTGGTGTCTTTTGATGCATCATAGCCAAGTTTGCTAAGAGTTTGATTTTTCTGGTCTTCCGTTAGAGAAGAACCTAGAACATATTCAGGTTGTACATAGGTTTCATCGATTACTTTTTGAACATCTGTTGCTGCGTGGACACTCGTCATAGCTGTTGCGGCCCACAATACTGCAGCACTTGTTAGAAAGAATTTCTTTCTCATGGGATATTCCCTCCTTTGCCTTTCTAGGGTAATAAAACAATCTTAAAGAAAACTTATAGTGAAAAACACCTGGCAAAACCAGATGTTTAGAAGAAATTAAAGAATTTCATGATATAAAGGTTGAATTGTACCTGTCTAGAATAGTAATAGTTTCCACCATTTACATAGAGTTCAGCTCCGTGGAAGATAGAAATCGGGTTGATATAGGTGTAGGTTTTCCCAGTAGTATTGCCAAGGATAGGAGCGACCGTTTCACGAGAATATTGTTTAGCCAAGGCGAGAGTGTTTTCCTTACCATTTTGAGCGATAAAATCGATATAAGCGGGGCCAAAATTATAGGCTTGTACGGCTGTCCAGACATCAACGCCCTTTTCCTGAGCTAGATAGAGATTATCAGTCAATGTCTGAATTCCCTGACGAATGCTCGTCACATTGTCATTGATAGTATTTGTAGTACCGCTAGCAGACTCGCTAGACTGCATGACATCGCCTTCTTTTCCTTTCGTTTCGGTATAAATCATGGCGAGCACAAGCTCTTCATTGGCTGGAGTATCTCTTTCACTGAGGATTTCTCGAACCATGGGTTGGTAGGTCATGACTTGCTTCACATCTTGATAGATATGATAGACTTTATAGACAGCGAAAAGGAAGACTGCTAGCACTAGCACTCTTCGTAGTAATTTAAACATTATTTACTTTGAATATCCTCGATATTTTTGATTAAAATAGAATAAGTTCCATTGTCATTTTGGATAAACTCGACCGATTCTGCGTCTTGGTAAACATTATTTGGAACGATGAGTTCAATTCCATTTGACAAGGAAAGTTTTTGATTTTCAAATTTCTTTAATTGGCGACTAGCATCAATTTCATCGAACTGGACTGGTTCTGGTACGGCTTCCTTGACTAGGTCGATAAAGCTCAAACGAGCTGTCAGATTGTTGTCAAAAAGGTCATTAGCCAATTTTTCAGGTGACAGTTCATTGTTTTCTTCCAGATTGTTAAAAATCGCTGATTTGACCTTAGATTGAAATTGAAAATCATCTGTGTTAAAAGTTTCAGCAATTCTCTGAGCCGTTTTTTCCAGTTCCTTGATGGATTTCTTTGGTGAAATCTTAGGTGCAACGCTTAAGAGATTATCTGAAAAATAATTCAAGAAAGTCCCATTGTACTTGATACGTTTTTCGATGAGGTGGTACTTGCGACTCTGTAGATTAACCACCAAGGCCTCGTCAGCTCCCGTTCCAAATCCAGGAAGGTTATTCTGAGTCAGCTTGATTGGGTTATCAACTTCTCCACCAAGGTGAGTCAAGGTCTCACGTAGAGCAATTCGCAAGAAAGCGAAATGTTCAACGCCTTCTTTAGAAAACTGAACAAAAACCAAGTCATTGGTCTTGAGATTTTCAGAAATGCTAAACTCCTCTTTCCAGAGATTAGCCAGTGTTACTGATGTCTCCAACAAATCATCTGTGATGTGATTGAAGAAGGGATTTTCTTCTTCGAAAATCCCAGTCTTGGCTTCATCTGAATACACGCGTTCAATTTTTTTGCGCAGGTATTCTTCGATTTTTGGAGTGATATTGAGAAATTTATCCGCTAGAAACAGCTCAGTATCATCTGGGCTGAACTGATGGATAATAGCTTTCTTAATATAAATGTCCATAAAAGTATTAGTCCTCGTATAGTGGGAAGGCATCTGTCAACGCTTTGACTTCACTTCTCACTTCTTCTAAGACAGCTTCATTTTCTGCATTCTTAAGGGTTTTAATGATGAGTTCAGCCACTTTACGGCTTTCTTCTTCACCAAATCCACGTGCAGTGATGGCTGCAGATCCGATACGAATCCCACTTGTCTTAAATGGTGACAAGGTTTCGTATGGAATTGAGTTTTTATTTAGGGTAATATTAACCTCATCTAGCAAGTTTTGAGCAACTTTTCCGTTTTCTACAACCTTAGTCACATCAACAAGGAAGAGGTGATTTTCAGTACCACCAGAAATGATACGGAAGTCAGGGTCTTGCAAGAAGACTTCAACCATAGCCTTGCTGTTTTTGATGACATTGGCAGCATATTCCTTGAAGGCTGGGTCCAAAACTTCTTTGAAGGAAACTGCCTTAGCAGCGACAACATGCTCCAAAGGACCACCTTGAATACCAGGGAAAATAGCTGAGTTGATTTTCTTAGCTAGGTCTTCATCATTTGTCAAAATCAAACCACCACGAGGTCCACGAAGGGTTTTGTGGGTCGTTGTTGTAGTGATATGAGCGTATGGCACTGGACTTGGGTGAAGACCAGCTGCAACCAAACCAGCGATATGGGCCATATCTACCATAAGCTTAGCCCCAACAGCATCTGCGATTTCACGGAATTTTGAGAAGTCGATAATCTGAGAATAGGCTGAAGCACCCGCTACAATTAGTTTTGGTTTTACTTCTTGGGCTTGTTTCAAGATTGCATCAAAGTCCAAGAGTTCCGTTTCAGGATCCACACTGTAAGAAACAAAGTTGTAGGTTTGACCAGAGAAGCTAACTGGAGCTCCGTGGGTCAAGTGTCCACCTGCAGACAGATCCATCCCCATAACGGTATCACCTGGCTCAATCAAGGCCATGTAAGCCGCACAGTTGGCTTGGCTTCCTGAGTGAGGTTGAACATTGGCGAATTTAGCACCAAAAATTTCTTTTGCACGTTCAATAGCTAGAGTTTCTACCACGTCTACTACATCAGTTCCACCATAATAACGGCGTCCTGGGTAACCCTCGGCATATTTGTTTGTCAAGATAGACCCTTGAGCTGCCATAACAGCCTTGGAAACCACGTTTTCCGAAGCAATCAACTCGATATTGTTTTGTTGGCGTTCTTCTTCTTTGGCAATAGCATTCCAGAGATCAGCATCGTATGCTTTAAAATCGTCTTTGTCAAAAATCATAGGTCTTCTCCTTTATAGTGTGACTGGTCCTTTAGTTTAAGAAAATAAACTAAAAGATGCGAATAAACCGTTTCTGCACTTTATCACAAGTATAACCAACTTTTTCATAAAATGCATGAGCTCCCAGACGATGATCAGCAGAGTTTAAGCGGATAAACTCATAGCCTCGTCTTTTTGCTTCTTGCTCCAACCCTTGTAGCAAGCTTTTACCAATACCTTGCCCTTGTGCTTGAGGTGAAACTGCCAAGGCTAAGATATTAAATCCTGCTTTGGAATAAAGAGATTCATAGACCTCAGCGTGGACATAACCAAGTAGGAAATGATTAGCTACATCCTCATAGCCAAGTAGGAAATGATGTGCGTCTTGAGATAGTTTGGCTAGTTGACTAGCTGTTTCCTCTGGACTAAAAGAATAGCCCAAAGCCTCTTGGTTAATCTCACATATAGCATTCACATCTGTTTCTTGCAAATCTCTTAGCATCTCATTCCTCCTCAAAAGAAATCTCTGGCAACCGAGCAAGAATATCTTCTCGCTTAATCGCCCCCTGGCGTAAGATTTTCACCTTGTCTCCAGACAAATCCAAAATAGTCGAATCCTGTCCAGTTAGAAAAGTGTCGTCCTCCAGACCCAGAACCTCTTGATCAAAATCCTCTAGAATTTGAGCAAAGGTCACTCCACTCGCCTGACCCGAGATATTGGCAGACGGCCCAATCAAGGGTCCTGTCTCTCGAATCAAATCAAGTGTAATGGGGTGACTCGGCATCCGAAATCCCACCGTTGCAAGTCCAGAATTGACCCAAAAGGGAACTCTGTCATTAGCTTCGAGGATAATAGTCAAGGGACCCGGTAAAAAGGTCTCTACAAGCTTTTGGAGATAAGTTGGCTGATTCTTTGAAAAGTGCAAGATGTCCTCTAGAGAAGCGACATTAAGATTGAGTGCCTTATCTCTAGGACGACGTTTGAGTTGGTAAACATGGTCGACAGCTTTTTCGTCTAGAGCTTTGGCAAAGAGACCGTAAACTGTCTCTGTAGGTAGAACGACAGCTCCTCCCTTTTCCAACTCTTGCCTAATCCTGTCTATCATCAGCTACAACCATCCTATCTTGACCAAATTGGTCCTTGAGTGTTCGTACCCGTTTTTCAGGAAGATGTTTCCTAAAAAGCGCAGGAACACTTTGACCTTGCTTGTATCCAATTTCAAGGTAAATCTTACCACCATCTGTGAGATAGTCTTTTGCATCCTCCGCAATTCTGCGGTAAATAGCTAAGCCATCCTCATCCGCAAAGAGAGCTAGATGAGGTTCTGAATGCAAAACATTCAAACCGACCTCTGACTCATCTTCACGAGAGATATAGGGTGGATTGGATACAATTATATCATATTTTTCAGAAATTTCTGTAAAACAATCGGATTTTTTTAAAAATATCTGGAGATTCTGAACTTTAGCGTTTTCAGATGCCAAATCTAGAGCATCTTGAGAAATATCTACTGCTGTCACTGACCAATCTGGTCTGTTTTTAGCTAATGCGAGAGCTATGGCGCCACTTCCAGTCCCGATATCTAGGACCTTAAGATTTTCCTCAGGATTTTCGGTCAAGATAAGCTCCACCAACTCTTCTGTCTCTGGACGAGGAATCAAAACCCGCTCATCCACTTTTAACTGCATTCCATAAAAATCTGCCTGTCCAATGATATACTGAGCTGGTTTGTGGGACGCTAACTGCTGGAAAATTTCTTCTACAAATTGTTTTTCGGCCTCTGTTACCTCTTGCTGGAGGGCAAAGACAAAGTCTGTAAAAGAGAGATTTTTTAGGCTACGGTAGACAAAAGAGAGGCTTTCTGCTTCCTCTCCTTGTCTTATCAACTCTTCTTCAAAATCTGAAAATAATTGAGCTAATTTCATTATTTGTTTAATTCTTCTAATTTTTGTGTTTGGTCATAAAGAACCAAGGCATCCACAACTTCATCCAATTTACCAGACAAAATAGTATCTAGTTTTTGGAGAGTCAAGCCAATACGGTGGTCTGTGACACGGTTTTGAGGGAAATTATAAGTACGGATCCGTTCTGAACGGTCACCAGTACCGATTGTTGACTTTCGCTCAGCGTCTTGTTCATCTTGAGCAATCTGAGCAAAATGGTCAGCAACACGCGCACGAATGATTTTCATGGCCTTCTCACGGTTCTTCTGCTGGGTACGTTCTTCCTGCATCTCAACCTTGATATTGGTTGGCAAGTGAACAATACGCACGGCAGTCGCAACCTTATTGACGTTCTGTCCACCAGCACCTGATGCGTGGTAAATATCAACACGAAGGTCTTTTGGATCAATATCGTATTCAACTTCTTCCACTTCAGGCATGACAAGCACTGTCGCTGTCGAAGTGTGTACACGGCCTTGGCTTTCTGTCACAGGGACACGTTGGACACGGTGGGCACCAGACTCATACTTGAGTTTAGAATATACAGATTGACCAGAAACCATGGCAACCACTTCTTTGAAACCACCAACACCATTCATAGAAGCTTCCATGACTTCAAAGCGCCAGCCTTGTGCTTCCGCATACTTTTGGTACATAGTTAGAAGGTCTCCGGCGAAAAGTGCCGCTTCGTCACCACCAGCCGCTCCACGGATTTCAAGGATGATGTTCTTGTCATCGTTTGGATCCTTTGGAAGGAGCAAGATTTTTAGTTTTTCTTCGTATTCTTCTTTTTCAGCCTTGGCATCCTTGAGCTCTTGCTTGGCCATTTCTTCCAAGTCCGCATCTCCGCCTGATTCTTTAATCATTTCTTCAGCATCGACGATGTTTTGAAGGACTTGTTTGTACTCACGGTAGGCTGTTACCGTATCACGAGTAGAAGCCTCTTCTTTTGAAAGCTCCATAAAACGCTTGGTGTCAGAGACCACATCAGGGTCACTCAGCAATTCTCCTAATTCTTCATAACGGTCTTCTACAGCTTGTAGTTGATCATAGATGTTCATTTTTTCTCCTTATTTCTCAATTGTTAAATCATAGATTGCTACTACTTCGTTCTCAAATATTTCCCCAGTTTCTTTAAATCCATAACTGAGGTAACAAGATCTTGCATGTTCATTTTCTGGTTCATAAGACAACCAAAGTTTATTGCCTAAACCTGCTGGCACTGTCCGAACATAGTCCAGCACTTTATCCATAATTGGTTTAAAATATCCTTGATTTTGAAAATTCTTATCAATCATAAAACGAAATAGTAAATAATTTCCACTACTAATTCCGATCTTTTTATCATAAGCTATCATCACAAAACCTATAATTGCATCATTATCATAAACTGCCAATGGAGCTACAAAATCTCCATTTTTAGTGTAGACATATGCTTCAGCTAAACTAATTGCGTTGGTTGCAATGAATTGTTTTTGATATTCCTTGACATCCAAATTCAAAACATCAAAATAATTTTCCATTGTAACATCTCTTAGTTCAATTGTCATAGTTTTGCTCCTTATTAGATGATATCATTGGCGCAAAATAATGTTTACGGCAGACTGAGATATAGGTTTCATTGCCACCGATTTGAATTTGTTCACCATCATAGACTGGCACACCATCGTGCGTACGCAACACCATAGTCGCCTTTTTCTTACAGTACTGACAGATGGTCTTTATCTCATCGATTTTATCTGCTAAGAGCAAAAGATATTTGGAACCTTCGAATAATTCATTACGAAAGTCATTTTTCAAACCAAAAGCCATGACGGGTATGTCTAACTCATCAACAACACGAGCTAGGTCATAAACATGGTGACGCTTGAGAAACTGGGCTTCGTCGACCAAAACACAGTAAGGTTTTTCAGCTAAGTCTCGGATATAGCCGAAGATATCCGTCGTTTCCTCAATCGCAATGGCTGGGCGTTTCATGCCAATCCGACTGGATACATAGCCAACACCGTCACGCGTATCCAGAGCAGAAGTCATAATCACAACTCCCTTTCCTTGCTCTTCGTAGTTATAGGCCACCTTAAGAATCTCAATCGTCTTACCAGAGTTCATGGTCCCATAACGATAATACAACTGTGCCATGCTATTATTTCACGTCCATTTCTAAATTTTTGCTACATTCTAGTATATCATAATTTTCTGAAGCTTTAAACGGCAAAATGTGGTAAAATAGAAGAAATCAAAAACTAGTGGAGGAAGCTATTATGCCATTTGTACGCATCGATTTATTTGAAGGTCGCACGCTCGAGCAAAAGAAAGCTCTTGCTAAGGAAGTAACGGAAGCTGTTGTCCGTAACACTGGAGCCCCTCAATCAGCCGTTCATGTCATCATCAACGACATGCCAGAAGGGACTTACTTCCCACAAGGAGAAATGCGCACCAAATAAACCAGCTTAAGCAGTATTGCTTAGGCTTTTTCAATCTCCAAGTAGCATCCATTGAAGAAATAGTCTAATTTTGTTACAATTTGAAGAGATGCTTGGATACCTATCCTAAGAAAAGAAATACAAAAGGAAATAGTATGATTACACGTGAATTTGATACCATTGCTGCTATCTCTACTCCTCTTGGAGAAGGGGCCATTGGTATTGTCCGCTTGAGCGGAACAGATAGTTTTGCCATTGCACAAAAGATTTTTAAAGGAAAAGACTTGAGCAAGGTTGCAAGCCATACCCTCAACTACGGTCACATCGTTGACCCTCAAGCTGGTAAGGTCATGGATGAGGTTATGGTTGGAGCTATGAAGTCTCCAAAGACCTTCACTCGAGAGGACATTATTGAGATTAACACCCACGGTGGGATTGCGGTGACCAATGAGATTCTCCAACTAGCTATCCGTGAAGGAGCTCGATTGGCTGAACCGGGTGAATTTACCAAGCGCGCCTTTCTAAACGGTCGTGTAGATTTGACACAGGCTGAGGCGGTGATGGACATCATCCGTGCCAAGACAGACAAGGCTATGAATATCGCAGTCAAACAATTGGACGGTTCTCTTTCTGATCTTATCAATAATACTCGCCAAGAAATCCTCAATACGCTTGCCCAAGTAGAGGTCAATATCGACTATCCTGAGTATGATGATGTTGAGGAAGCTACTACTGCTGTTGTCCGCGAGAAGACTATGGAGTTTGAACAATTGCTAACCAATCTCCTTAGAACAGCTCGTCGTGGTAAAATCCTTCGTGAGGGAATTTCAACTGCTATCATCGGTCGTCCCAATGTTGGGAAATCCAGTCTTCTCAACAATCTCCTTCGTGAAGACAAGGCTATTGTAACAGATATCGCTGGTACTACACGAGATGTTATCGAAGAATACGTCAACATTAACGGGGTTCCACTCAAATTGATTGATACAGCTGGTATCCGGGAAACAGATGACATCGTGGAACAAATCGGTGTCGAGCGTTCGAGAAAAGCCCTCAAGGAAGCTGACTTGGTACTACTAGTGCTAAATGCTAGTGAACCACTGACCGCCCAAGACCGCCAACTCTTAGAAATCAGTCAAGATACCAACCGCATTATTCTACTCAATAAAACTGACCTACCAGAAACAATTGAAACTTCGGAACTACCTGAAGATATCATCCGTATTTCAGTCCTGAAAAACCAAAACATCGATAAGATCGAGGAGAGAATCAACAACCTCTTCTTTGAAAATGCTGGCTTGGTTGAGCAAGATGCTACTTACTTGTCTAACGCCCGTCACATTTCCTTGATTGAGAAGGCTGTTGAAAGCCTACAAGCAGTTAATGAAGGTCTGGAACTGGGGATGCCAGTTGATTTGTTGCAAGTTGACTTGACCCGTACTTGGGAAATTCTCGGTGAAATCACTGGAGATGCCGCACCTGATGAACTCATCACCCAACTCTTTAGCCAATTCTGTTTAGGAAAATAAGCAAAATCCATGATCGTTCACTCAGTCATGGATTTTATTGTCTTTATTAGTAATCTGGTCTTAAGACTCCTGTTACGGTTGCCTTAGTCGCTTCGTAGTCGCCATCAATAACGACCTTGATAATGCGTTTGGCATCTTCCTCTGGCGCTGGAACTAGAGGTAGACGAGTTGGTCCAGCTGCGAATCCCATGTAGTTCAGAATAGCCTTAACTGGAGCAGGACTTGGATAAGAGAAAAGGGCATTGACCTTAGGAATGAATTTACGCTGAATAGCTGCAGCTTTCTTCATATCGCTTTCTGCAATGGCAGTAAACATCTCGTGCATCTCATCTCCATTTGTATGAGAGGCAACAGAAATAACCCCATCTGCACCAAGATTCATGGCATGGAAGGCATCACCATCTTCACCTGTATAAATCAAAAATTCCTCTGGCTTATGCTCAATCAAATAAGCCATATTTGCCAAGCTGGTACATTCTTTGACACCAATGATATTTGGATGGTCAGCCAAGCGAAGCATGGTTTCTGGAGTCAATTCAACTACTACACGCCCTGGAATGTTATAGATGATAATGGGTAAGTCAGAAGCATCCGCAATCGCCTTAAAGTGCTGATACATCCCTTCTTGAGAAGGTTTATTGTAGTATGGGACGATAGCAAGACCAGCAGCAAAACCACCAAAGTCTGCGACTTCTTTGACAAACTCGATCGAGTCTCGGGTATCGTTGGTACCTACACCCGCAATCAAAGGAACGCGTCCATTGACAACCTTCTGAACAGCCGCAAACAATTCCAACTCTTCATCGTGGGTCAAGGTCGGGCTCTCAGCAGTCGTCCCTGCAAGAAGAATTCCGTCTGTATGATGGGCCAATAAATGCTCAATCAAGGCTGGAATGGCATCAAAGTTGATAGAACCATCCTCGTGGAAAGGAGTAATGAAGGCTGTGATGATTTTACACTCTTTTAAATCTTGATAAGACATGAGAAACACCTCTCTATTTCAAAGAAGGAGTTCATCCGAACTCCTAAACCATTATTTCAATTCAAATTTCAATTCAGCTATTGGACGAACCAAGCCACGCTCATGAAGCGTTTCTGCGATCTGTACAGAGTTCCAAGCAGCACCTTTAAGAAGGTTATCTGAAACAACCCACATGTGGATTCCTTTTTCAGCATCCAAGTCTTTACGGATACGACCAACAAAGGTATCACGAGAACCAACTGCATTGATGGCTTGTGGGTAGACTTGGTTAGCCACGTCATCCTCAAGAACAGCACCTGGAAAGGCTGCGATAGCTGCTTTCACTTCTTCAATTGGAGCCACTTCTTTTGTTTCAATATAAACAGACTCAGAGTGAGCTGACAAGACTGGAATACGCACGCATGTTGCAGACACTGCGATGCTATCATCTTCCATGATTTTCTTGGTTTCCTTGGTCATCTTCATCTCTTCGTAAGTGTAATCATTGTCAGTAAAGACATCGATTTGTGGAAGAGCGTTAAAAGCGATAGGATAGTGTTTCTTATCACCACCTGAAGGCAAGATTTCGGCATGCAAATCACGTGGATTCACACCATTATTCAAGACTTCACGAAGTTCACGTTGTGTTTCAAGAATCGCTCCCATACCAGCACCTGAAACGGCTTGGTAAGTTGAAACGATGATACGGTCCAAGCCCCATTTTTGACGAACAGGCTCAAGAGCAACCATCATTTGGATTGTTGAACAGTTAGGGCAAGCAATAATCCCGTTGTGGGCATCAAGTGCATGAGCATTTACTTCTGGAACAACCAAAGGAACATCTGGATTTTGACGGAAATAAGATGTGTTATCCACTACAACCGCACCAGCTTTAACGGCATACGGTGCATACTTAGCTGATGTCGAACCTCCTGCTGAGAAAAGTGCAATATCAACACCCTCAAAAGCTGTCTCAGTCGTTTCTTCAATCGTAATATCTTGGTCTTTAAATTTCAAAGTCTTGCCTGCTGAACGTGCAGAAGCAAGGTAACGAATTTTATCGATTGGAAGTGTTGATTCTTCCAACATTTTTATCATCTGAGCTCCGACAGCACCTGTCGCGCCGACTACAGCAACTGTATATCCCATAAATAACCTCTTTCGGAATTTTCTAAAAATTTCTATAATAGATGTATTATACTACTTTTTCCAGAAATTGAAAAGCATTTTTAGACTATATTTTCTGAAAACTAAAAATCCCTAGCCATTCGACTAGGGACTAAGAGGCATCTTCATGTGATGAGCAGGTTCACACAACTCATCAAGGTCCGCTCCTGCGTTGTGACCTCCTTATGCTCAATAGCAGTCCGAAGACTACCTATCGACTCATCGCATCTACTATTCTACTAAAGAGAATCTCTTTTGTCAACAGACAAAACTCTTTAGCTCATTTTCACAGAAGTATAAGAAAAACCTTGGTTTCCCAAGGTTATTTTGTTTCTATCATGCTAATTGCCGGGATTGAACCGGCGACCTCATCCTTACCATGGATGCGCTCTGCCAACTGAGCTAAATCAGCTTACCTAAAAAGTATACTATAGTTCTATGCTCTTGTCAAGCGCTCTCTTTTAATTTTATGGAATGAAAAAAGCTAGATTTAGCAAGAATCTAGCTTATAAACTTCTTATTTTGTTAGATCGATTCGCTGTCCCAGTTTATTGATCAAAATCGCACCTACGATAAGTGATGCAAACTCACCAATTCCAGTAGAGAACCATGTGAAGAAGAACGGAGCTTCTGCAACGATATGAAGTTCAGCTGCAATGGTAATCATTGAAATGGAGAAGAGGATTGAAAAGAAGAAATGATCTTTTCGAATCAAACCATTGAACAAATGGTCATTTTTGTATTTGCTAAAGAGCCATACACCTAGACTTAGGAAAACTAGGGTAGATCCCCCGCCAACAAAGACATCTATTAGACCAAAGCTAAAGAAATTAGCAATCATACAGCCAATCGTCACACCGATGATATATTTAGGGTTGTAAAAGGCCAAGAAATTCATCATCTCTGAAATACGGAACTGGTAGGCACCGTAGCTAATGGCATTAAGGGGTGGGGTGATGGTCAAAACCACATAGATAGCAGCAACGATAGCAATATCTGCCATGTCACGAACAGTTAATTTTTTCATGTTTTCTCCTTTGGCGGTTTCCCGCGTAAAATATGCTTGGTGAAAGAAGCTAAGCACCAAGGGTTGAGATTATCAACCTTACTAGTATAGCACAATAGCCAACTTTATGCTATACTAAAATCATGAAAAAACTAATAAAAACTTTCTTCGATAACGAAATCCTCTCCTACTTATTTTTCGGTGCTGCTACTACTTTGGTTTCTATCTTATCGCGTTTGCTTATTTACCACATCAGCCACCAGGAAATCCTAGCAACCGTACTCGCAAATATCATTGGGATTCTCTTTGCTTTTATCACAAATGACACCATCGTCTTTAAGCAAAAGAGAAAGAATTGGCCGACTCGTCTTGCTAAGTTTTTTCTAGCTCGTCTCTCTACTCTTGGTCTTGACGTTCTTTTAACTTATATCTTTGTTACATCTTATCCCGATATTATCGGGCAATTTGTCAACGATCAACTAGATCAGGTTAATGCCATCGAAACGCTAATTGCGCAGGTTTTGATTATCATTCTTAACTATATTTTTAGTAAAGTATATGTTTTTTATAAATGAAATGGATGTCATTAAGCATTAAGGTTGCAATATTTAGGTATTTCAGGTACAATTAAGATTAGTTTTTGAAAGGAAATTATGAAAATGTTAAAAGATCTTAAAGAATTTTTGCTTCGTGGCAATGTCGTTGACCTCGCTGTCGGTGTGATCATCGCCTCTGCTTTTGGTGCTATCGTAACCTCACTCGTTAACGATATCATCACCCCACTTATCTTGAACCCAGCTTTGAAAGCTGCGAACGTAGAACGTATCGCTGAACTTTCATGGAATGGTGTTGGTTACGGTAGCTTCTTGAGCGCTGTTATCAATTTCTTAGTGATTGGTACTGTACTTTTCTTCGTTATCAAAGCTGTTGAAAAAGCTCAAAACCTTACTAAGAAAGAAGAGCCAGCTGAAGATACACCTGCTGCTCCAACTGAACTTGAAGTTCTTCAAGAAATCAAAGCTCTTCTTGAGAAAAAATAAGACAAATAAAGGATCTAGCTTCATGCTAAATCCTTTTTCTTTACTCTTTCGGCAATTTACCAGCCTTTTCGAGCATTTTCTTAATCAAGTAAGGCATCTTCACATTTTCACGACCTTTTTTCTCAATGAGTTTTTTGACAAATTCTGGCATTTGGAGGTCGTCTGTCTCCTCCATGATGTCCTTGGTAGTTGCTGAAGGCGCTAACTCATCAAAGGTTTCTTCTTCTGGGAGAAATTCCTTAAATTCTTTGTGTTCATTGGCTCTTACAGTAGTAACTAAAGCATCAATTAAACGAGAATCTGTGTTTGGCATAGGTGGTCGATGATAGGTTATACCTAATTCTCGACATAATTCATAACATTCTACATCGTTATCAAAAAGAACTTCGATATGTTCACTGATAAAGCTAATTGGTACAAAAATATAATGCTCTGGATGTTGTTTCTGTTCTCTCAAATACTCGAGTACATCTGGCTTGATCCAAGGAATTCCAATATCACTTTCGCTCTGCCAAGTATTAGTATACTGGTCGTCTGTTAGACCGAGTTGTTCAGCGATTAGCTTGCTATTATCAAAAATCTGATCGATATATGGATCTCCAAACTCCAAAGCAAAAATGGGGACGCTATGGGCTGAAAAGATCATCTTAAAAGACTCTTCTCCCACATCGTTTCGTAAAATTTTGCTAATCTCATCTGTCCAGAAGTCCAGCAAAGACTGTTGCTGATACCAATCCTTAATGACTAAAAATTGTATTTGCTGGCTCTCCAGAAACTTTTCATACCCCATAACCGAGTAGAAGGAATAATGTGGTTCTAAAATCAAGCAAATACATTCTTCAACACCATCAGCCTCCATCTGCTTGATCACATCAGGGATAAAGGGGCGAGAAAATTTGTTGGCAAAGTAGATGCCATACTCTTCTCCTAAACGTTCCTTGACTAAATTGACCTCCTCACGTGTAATCCTCTGAAGCGGTGTTCCACCTATACGAACATAGTTGTCATAGAGAGTCTGAATCTCGTGATCTTCGGGTCTAACTCCACGACGAATATTGGTAAAAAAATCCGCCACACTCTCAAAGGTAATCTCTTCTGGTGAACCGAATGTCATCATTAAAATTGCTTTTTTCATTGATATTTCCTTGTGATATTTTTTTCAATTACCATTGTACCATGAAATATATCATAAATAAACGCTTTCATTCATTTTATTTTTATTTACTTCTCTTTGTCTTTCTCTCCATTCTATGATACAATGAAAAAAATGATTATTAAAGGAGTTTTTATGACTTATCCCAACCTTTTAGAGCGTTTCTTGACCTACGTTAAGGTCAATACGCGTTCTGATGAACTCTCTACTACCACTCCAAGTACGCAAAGCCAGGTAGATTTTGCGACCAATATTCTTATTCCTGAAATGAAACGTGTTGGTCTGCAAAATGTTTACTACCTCCCAAATGGTTTTGCCATTGGTACCTTACCAGCAAATGATCCCAGCTTGACACGTAAGATTGGCTTCATCTCCCACATGGATACAGCTGATTTTAATGCTGAGGGAGTTAATCCACAAGTTATCGAAAATTACGACGGTGGAGTTATCGACTTGGGTGATTCTGGATTTAAACTGGATCCAGCTGACTTTAAGAGTCTTGAAAAATATCCAGGCCAAACCCTCATCACGACAGATGGCACGACCTTGCTGGGTGCTGATGACAAGTCAGGGATTGCTGAAATTATGACAGCTATTGAATATCTAACCGCTCACCCTGAAATCAAACACTGTGAGATTCGAGTTGGTTTTGGTCCAGATGAAGAAATTGGCGTTGGTGCCAATAAATTTGATGCAGATGACTTTGACGTTGACTTTGCCTATACTGTTGATGGTGGACCACTAGGGGAGCTTCAATACGAGACTTTCTCAGCAGCTGGTGCTGAACTCCATTTCCAAGGCCGCAATGTCCACCCTGGTACTGCTAAAGGTCAGATGGTCAATGCCCTTCAGCTAGCAATTGATTTTCATAATCAACTTCCAGAAAATGACCGACCTGAACTGACAGATGGTTACCAAGGTTTCTATCATCTTATGGATGTGACTGGAAGCGTTGAGGAGGCGCGTGCAAGCTATATCATCCGTGACTTTGAAAAAGATGCCTTTGAAGCACGTAAAGCAGCTATGCAGTCTATTGCTGACAAGATGAATCAAGAGCTTGGAAATAATCGAGTGACCTTGACTCTGACAGACCAGTACTACAATATGAAAGAAGTTATTGAGAAAGACATGACGCCCGTTACCATTGCTAAAGCTGTTATGGAAGATTTAGGTATCACGCCAATTATCGAACCAATCCGTGGCGGAACAGATGGGTCTAAGATTTCCTTTATGGGTATCCCAACTCCAAATATCTTTGCTGGTGGTGAAAACATGCATGGACGTTTTGAATACGTCAGCCTTCAGACTATGGAGCGTGCGGTGGACACCATCATTGGCATTGTAGCTTATAAAGACTAAAAAAGACGAGGTAGCTCAGCTACTTCGCCTTTCTTTTTATTCGTTTGGTTGAGCACTTAGCTCAGACTCGCTTTGCGCTTGCTTTTCTGTCGCTTGAGAAGTAGCTGTTTCACTGTCTTTCTCGGGCTTAGATTGGCTATCAGTTTCACTTGCTTTTGAACGGAGTTCCTGGTTCAAGCTAATGATTTCTTTAGCTAGAGTGAGGAGACCTTCTTTATCACTGCTTTTGGCTGCAAGTTGATCAAATAGGGCATCAACTCGTTCAAAGTCTGCATCGGATCCTTTGTTATCCTCTAAGTACTTGTGAAGAGAGAGCAAGACATTATAGAGTTTTTGGTATATAATCACCGTTTGTGGATCTTGTTCTGCTTCTTTTTCCTCTCGTTGGATAGTCGCTGCAATACGATTTAAAAGATCCTCAAGTTGTGTTTTAGCTTCGTCAAGGTCTGCATTTTCCTTTTCAGTAGCCGCTTTTATATTAGCTGCTTCTTCAGCTAGGGATTGTTTGACCCCGTCTTCTTTGACACGCGCTAGGAGTTGAGCAGCTTTTGTTAGAAGAGCATCCACTTCTTCCTTCTTAACATGGCTAACCCGCTCTTCTGGCATAAAATCACCGTAGAGTTCTTTTAGGAATTCATAGATGGCAGTCTTAGCAGTTTGACTATCTACTTTTTCCGTATCTAGAATAGTCTTACCAGCTTTTGTAGAAACGGGTTCTTCTTTGAGAGCCTCTTCTACTTCTAGCTTAGTTTGGTAAATAGTTGGGAATAACTTGTTCAAGTCGGTTGCTTTGAGGAAAGATTGTGACTGGTAAAGTTCCCATGTCAACTTGGCAACACGGTTACGAAGTTCTTCTCTCAAACGACCATCAGATACATGTTCATAGAAATACTTGATGTACTCTACTGTTGTAACCCCTGTTCGATCTCGGAAATCTTGCAAGGCCTGCAGTTTCGCTTCAATCGCATCCAACTCTGTCTCATCCTGTGCTAGTTTTGCTTCCTGCAAATGTACCAAAAGATCTTTCTTAGGCAAGCCATAAGTATCTGTATCCAGTGTATTGATCTTATCTACAAGGGCTTGATACTTCTTATCTAAAGGTGAAGTTTCAACCGGTGCCACACTTTGATCCACATGGATATACTGTTTATCAAAGAGATCCAAGGCTGCTAGATATCCAGCAGTTGAGTTTGTTGCCAGTTTTTTCATATTTTCGGTGAATTGCCCCAAAGCAAGTTCAACCCGTCTCTGCATGATAGGTTGGTCTTTGTAGAAACTTCTACTTTCCGCTAAAAGTTGATCCACTTTAGATAGAACAGTTTGTTCATCAAATGCTCCAGGTTGATAGGTCGATTGTAGGGCTGGAATCTTGTTTTTCAAAGCAACTTCATAGCCCTTGGTTTGAACCTTGATGTAGTGATTGTGGTCTCCGTGAGGAATCACAAAACTACCACTTTCTACCTGTAAACTATAAGGAGATACCCCATCACGTAGGGCAGTCGTATACAGTTCATTTAGGAAATCCAGTTCTGGATTCCCAGTTTGGAGAGGAATACGAACATGTTCTTTTCGAACAGCATAGGGATGGATATGGGTTGGATCATAGGCTTGATCCGGATTTCCAAAGACAAAGAATCCATTTGAAATACGAATCGCTTCGAGCGGAACCCCGTAGGTCTGTGAGATATACTTGATTTTTTCTTCATCGCTAGCATCTCTTGAGAAACTTTCCACAGTCTTGGCAAGTGGTTGAACAGGTTCAGCCTGATGATTTTCCTTCAAGTGGTCTTGGGCAGCTTTAATTTGGGCTTCAGTTAAGTCCTTCTTAAAGAAATAATGATTATGATCTCCGTGAGACATCACAAAACCTTTGTCATCCTCACTAATGACTCGGTCAGCTGCAAAGCCGTGATCATGATCTTCATCATGATGTGAAGGAGCTACTGGTACAGGCCTTGTGGTATTATTTGTCAAGGATTGAGGTCCAGTTGTAAGTGATGACTTAGGGATGTAATGGAAATGATTCCCGTGTCTCACAATATAGGCGTTCCCAGTATCTTCCACTATATCATTTGGATTAAAGACATAACCATCATCTGTTGAGTAAGTTCCTGTATTTGTAGAATGATTTTCTGCTCCTCTGTTAAACAGTGGAATCGAAAGCATCTGATCGACTTTAGTTGTCTTTACAGATGGAGAAAACGTAGAATTACTATCACTCAACTGAATCATACGCGCAATCTTTTCTTCTAATGCAGAGAGTTTTGTATAGGGAATAAAATGATAGTGATTTCCGTGCGGAATCGCTACTCCATTTGCGGTTCTACTAATAATTTTAGTTGGATCGAAGATGACACCATCTGACTCTGTATATCGTTGATCACGCGGAAGTGCATAGAGTTGACCTAGAAGATTTTGGATATCCTCTCCCTGATCTCCTTGAGAAATAGTTGCATTTTTATTATTTTCATTAGATTGAGAACGATAGTCCGTCACAGTCGGTTGGTTTCTAGTTCCAGAAAGGTAAGCTTGAGCAGCAGCTAATTCGCTAGCAGACAAGGAACTCTTTGGAATGTAGTGGTAATGTCCACCGTGAGGAACGATATAAGCATCACCAGTATCCTCTATAATATCAGATGGATTAAAGATGTATCCATCATCGGTAGTATAGCGTCCTTGCGATTGAGCAAGCGCCACTGCACTGTTAGAGGTTGGTGCATCATGAGTGTGACCTTGTTTTTGACGCTCAATTTCGTCCTTCGTACGAATATTATCAGCATGAGCCGCATCTTTAATGTAGACATAATACTTACCATCAACCTTGATAATGTAGCCACCTTTGATTTCGTTGACAATGTCAGCATCTTTCAGTTGATAATTAGCATCTTTCATCAACAGTTCTTCGCTGAAAATCGCGTCAAAAGGAACTTTACCATTGTAATAATGGAAATGATCACCGTGTGAAGTCACATAACCTTGATCGGTAATTTTCACAACAATTTGTTCTGCCTGAATATCTTCTTTTTTGCTAACTTGATCTGGTATCTGGGTCTCTGTTTTTTGAGAGTCTTGCTTCCCATTGACATAAGACACACGATTATTATCTTTGTTTCCTTCGACCTGGTGTTGGTTCAATGCATAGATGCAAAGGCTTAGGGAAAGGACTAGAGCCGATCCTGCTGCAAGGTATTTCTTCTTCATTTTCATCATCTCCTCATTTTAATTCTTCTGCAAGAACATTCATATTTTCTTCTAGATTTTCTAAGTATGTTTTATCATTTTCAGGATCTGCTTCTAAAGGATTGAGTGTCTTTAGACTAACTCCCGTTGATTTGACCAAGGTCTCAGCGACTTTAGAAGAAGCGTTACTTTCTGTAAAAATCGTCTTAACTTTATAGGTCTTAACAAATTCTTGGATTTCTGTCAACTGTCTCGGACTTGGCTCTTGTTCAGGGGAGATACCAGCAATTCCAAGCTGTTTCAATCCAAAGCGTTTAGCGAGATAAGAAAAGGCAGTATGTTGTGTAACAAAAGTCTTTTGACTCGCTTTTGCAAAAATTGGCTGGTATTTCTTGCTTAATTCTTGGGCTTTAGCAATAAAGTTTTTGGCATTCTTTTGATACGTTTCCTTATTAGCACCATCAATCTCCGAAAGTTTGTCTGCAATAATCTGCGCTTCTTCGCCTGCTTTTTCTGGATCTAACCAAGTGTGCGGGTCGTAGAGTGTTTTTTCATCAATACCATCACCAGCTTCTACATCTTCCAAGCCTGGTACACGCTCCAAGGTCATCCCTTCAGAGGCTTCTAAAACTTTAACTTTTGATTTTTTCAAATTTGGATCCAGACTTCCCGCCCAAGACTCCAGTGTATGCGAGTGGTAGACAAATACATCCGCGTCATAAATAGCAGCAATGTCATTCGCTGAAGGTTCATATGAGTGAATTCCACTACTTGACTGAATCATCCGAACATCATTCAAGTCACCTGAAACCTCTTTGACCATGGCATAGACTGGGTAAAAACTTGTGACAATCTTCATCCCTTTTGCTTCTTGTTTTTCTTTTTGACTACATGCTCCTAAGACAAGAGCCAACAAACTGGCCATCAATAATAGGATTGTTCTTTTTTTCATCATTACTCCTTAACTAGTATTTAACCATTTAATTAACTAGTAAATAGTTTATCTTTATTTACACTATATGTCAAGTTATTTTGCACATTTCCATGAAAAAAATGAGAACTAGAACTCACATTCTGCTCTCATTTTCGATTTTATCTTTTCTAGCTCTCCTATCCTGTTTTTAGGAGTTAGAAAATTGGGGTAGGTTTAGTTACTCTCCTTTAGCAATGCCAACAGCTTTTGAACTTCTGCCATAATAGTATTGTTGCCCTGAGCGCCAAATAGCAGGTTATTTTTTAATCCTGTGAGAGTTTCTTTGGCATTAGACTTGATAATTGGATCCTGGATTTTTGCAAGTAAATCTTCAGCCTCTCTCAACTTCGCTTCAACCTTTTCAGTCTCAACCTGAGTTTCTTCTGGCTCCTCTGGTGATTCTTCCTCAGGTTCCTCAGTTGGTTTTGGAGACTCTGGTTTCTCACTCTGCGGTTTCTCTTCGCGTGGCTTTTCTTCCTCAGGTTTGTCTGTCCGAGGTTTCTCCTGTGATGGTTTTTCCGTTTGATTGGTATCAGCTTGGCCATTTTGGTTTCTTTGAACATGGTCACTTGCATTTCCCCAACCACTATCTGAATGCGGACGTTCGTTTGGATGTTCGACATAGTACTTGACAGTCGCAAAGAGATCCTCAAGAGTATATCCTTTAGGTGCCTCATAAAGTCCTTCGTCAAACCACTCAAATTTGATGTTATGATAATGATCATAATGAGGAATGATTAAACTACCGTTTTTGACTTCCACAATATGTTGGAGATTATATGGAATACGATCAAGGGGCACTTTCTTAGCTGCTTTCACGCGGTTGTAGATTGCTTCTGCTCCTTTAGCCTCTGTATTTCCTGGATACTGATGGTCTGTTGAAGGAGGGGTCAAACCTTTCTCTTTAGCATAAGCCTGGGCTGCCGCTCTTTCGGCTTCAGACAAACTATCTTTTTTAATCCAATGGCTATGGGTCATATGTGGAGTTACATAGGCATCCCCCTCATCACTGGTGATATCACGAGGATCAAAGATATAGCCATCTTCTGTTGTATACTTGCCTGCCAACTTGGCTATTTGAATCTCATCATCAGTGTAGGCAAATTGCGCATTTGATTTTCCTAGACGTTCTGGATGACGAATCGGCGCTAGGAAGGCCAGAATATCATCCACCAACTTGACTTTATCACTTGAGGCATCGTTGAGTCGTTCCAACAGTTTATCCAAAGTGTCAAAATCAGCTTGGCGCCCTTTATTATTAAGTAAGTCTTGATGAACTGTTGCTAGTAAATCATAAGCCTTATTGTAAAATCCTCGATTAGCAGATGGGAGGTTGGTTTTCTTAGCTTCGAGTTTATGAGACAAACTTTCTTGCTTGGCCAGTTTACTATCAATGGCTGCAGCAGTTTCTACTGAAAGTTCCTTGGCAGGAATATAACGAGAGGTTCCATTCTCCTCAAATACATAGCCATCAGCTACTTTTCGAACCGCTTGTTTAACCAATTTTTCGTCAATGGGATTACTTGGAGATGGTTGAGGATTTGGTGCAGGTTGCGGGCTTGGACTAGGTTCCGGAGTCTGTTGTGGACTTGGTTCTGCTGGTCTTGAATCCGGCACCCAATGATTCGAACGATAGCGAGGTGGGATGATACGAGCGATTCGTTCTTCCAATTCAGACATCTGTGAATAAGGGATGAAATGGTAATGGTTCCCATGAGGCACTGCAACTCCTCTGGCTGTTCGACTTGTAATCTGCGCTGGATCAAAGACAAGCCCATCTGATTCCACATGTCGTTGACTGAGTGGCAAGGCATAAAGTTGTTTCAGAAGACTATCTATATCCTCATCACTTTGACTTGCTTGGCTATCGTCGCTACTGTTGTTAGATGTGTTCCTGTTCGTATAGCTACTGCCTTGATTATTATAGGATGGGATCCATCTATTTACATCGTTACTATTGTTGTTATTGGTACGGCGATAAGTAGCCGTGTTTGATTGGCTACTTCTACCAGATAGAAAGGCTTCTGCAGCAGCTAATTCGCTGGCTGATAACTCGCTCTTAGGAATGTAGTGGTAATGGTCGCCATGAGGAACAATATAAGCATCACCAGTATCTTCAATGATATCGGATGCATTAAAGATGTAACCATCATCTGTGGTGTAGCGTCCCTGTGAACGTGCCAAAGCAACAGCGCTATCGTTTGCTGAAGTTCCTCCTTCACGATGCTGACTATGCTCTTGTTTTTGTCGATTGATTTCTTCTTTCGTACGGACATTATCTGCATGGGCCGCATCCTTAAGGTAAACATAGTATTTTCCATCTACCTTGATAACATAACCACCCTTGATTTCACTGATAATATCCTCGTCCTTGAGCTGGTAGTTTGGATCCTTCATCAGCAACTCTTCACTGATGATAGCGTCGTAAGGAACCTTACCATTGTAATAATGATAGTGATCGCCGTGTGAAGTGACATAGCCCTGATCAGTTATCTTAATGACGATTTGTTCGGCATTGATACCTTCTTTTTTACTAACCTCATCAGGAGTTAGATTTTCCGTTTTTTGTGCTGCTTGGTTCCCATCAACATAAGACACACGGTTATTTTCCTTGACCATTCTAGCTTGATACAGTCCCAACTCGTAAGAGCAAACACTTAACATCAAAGCTGCTGCAGAACCAGCAAGGTATTTTTTATTAATTTTCATCGAAACTCTCTTTCTTTTTTATATTTCTAGTTGCAATTCATTTCTAAATTGCAGATACTCCTCTCTATTACTTAACTGGTTAATAGTTTACTCTTAAATTTGCAACTTGTCAAGAATTTTATGAACCAGTTAAGTATTTTTTATTCTTCACTGCTACTTTTTCAAGATTGGAGTTTATATAAGAAAAATTATCTTGAAAATTCTTAAAAAAAAATCCCTGCAACACAGTTGCAAGGACTTTCTGATTAATCAAAATTAACGTAGTCTTTTTGAAGTTCAAGAACTTCTTCCATTGTTGAGCATTCTGTAAGGGCACGATTTGCGTACTCTTCCATCTTAGCTGTGTCGAGTTTCTTCATCAAGCTACGTGTACGAAGAACAGATGTTGCTGACATAGAGAACTCATCCAAGCCCATTCCGACAAGAAGTGGAACAGCTTGTTGGTCACCAGCCATCTCACCACACATACCAGCCCATTTACCTTCAGCGTGAGCTGCTTTGATAACGTTATTGATCAAACGTAGGATTGATGGGTTGTATGGTTGGTAAAGGTATGAAACTTGCTCGTTCATACGGTCTGCTGCCATTGTGTATTGGATCAAGTCGTTTGTACCAATTGAGAAGAAGTCAACTTCTTTAGCAAATTGGTCTGCAAGCATGGCTGCTGCTGGGATTTCGATCATGATACCAACTTGGATATTATCCGCAACTGCAACTCCTTCAGCAAGAAGGTTTGCTTTTTCTTCGTCAAAGACTGCTTTCGCTGCACGGAATTCTTTCAAGAGCGCAACCATTGGGAACATGATACGCAATTGACCGTGAACAGACGCACGAAGAAGGGCACGGATTTGAGTGCGGAACATAGCATCTCCAGTCTCAGAGATAGAGATACGAAGGGCACGGAATCCAAGGAATGGGTTCATTTCGTGAGGCATATCGAAGTAAGGAAGTTCCTTATCTCCACCGATATCCATTGTACGAACGACAACAGGTTTACCGTTCATTCCTTCAAGTACAGCCTTGTAAGCTTCGTACTGCTCATCTTCTGTTGGGAAGTCTTGAGAATCCATGTACAAGAACTCTGTACGGTAAAGGCCAACAGCTTCAGCGCCATTGTCATTGACACCTTCAACGTCTTTTGGAGTACCAATGTTGGCAGCCAATTCAAAGTGTTTACCATCAGCAGTTACTGTTTTAGCGTCTTTCAAGAGCGCCCATTCAGCTTTTTGCTTCGCATACGCTTCACCAGCAGCCTTGAATTCTGCTGCTTGCTCATCAGTTGGGTTGATAATAACCTCACCTGTGATACCGTTAACGGCAAGAATGTCACCGTCTTTAACGATTTCAGTGATGTTGTTTGTACCCAATACTGCTGCAATTTCAAGTGTACGTGCCATGATAGCTGAGTGGCTTGTACGTCCACCAATGTTTGTTACAAAAGCTTTAACAAAGTTTTTGTCCAATTGAGCTGTATCAGAAGGAGTCAAGTCATGCGCGATTACGATCACTTCTTCATTGATAGAAGCTGGGTTTGGCAATTTTTTACCAAGGAGGTGGGCCAATACACGTTTTGTCACGTCGCGGATATCCGCTGCACGTTCTTGCATGTAAGGGTTGTCTTCCATACCCTCAAAGATAGTGATAAACATGTCTGTAACTTCTTTCAGACCTGCTTCTGCATTCACTTTCTTAGCACGGATAGTTTCTTTAATTTGGCTGATCATTTCAGGATCAGCAAGCACCATTAAGTGAGCGTCAAAAACTTGAGCAGCTTCTTCCCCTAGCGTACCTACTGCTTTCTCACGGATAACAGAAAGCTCGTCTTGTGATGCTTGTAAAGCGGCATCAAGGCGAGCTTCTTCTGCGTTTGTATCTTCGACTGTAACAGTCTCGAATGACAAATCCGGTTGAACGAGTAGATATGCTTTAGCAACTGCAACACCATCTGACGCTGCGATTCCTTTAAGCATTTCTGTCATTTCCTTATGCCAATCCTTCTTTTTCCATTGTTTCTGAGATAGCAGCGATTGCATCGTCAGCATCTGCACCTTCAGCTGAAATTGTAACGTCAGCACCTTGGCCAACACCAAGACTCATAACACCCATGATAGATTTAAGGTTTACTGATTTACCTTTGTACTCAAGAGTGATATCTGAAGCAAATTTGCTAGCTGTTTGAACCAACAATGTTGCTGGACGTGCGTGAATACCTGTTTCTGCCACTACGTGGAAATCTTTAGAAGCCATAGTTTGACTCTCCTTTAAGTGTTTTCTATTTGAGTTATAAGTGATAACCCTTACAATAGTGTATTATATCACCTTCAAGATAATTTTTCAAGTGTTTTATGGACTTTCTTCAATTTCCTTTCAGATAACTTGCTGAAAATCTTCTATATAAATTACCAACATACAGGATATAGTTTTTTTGTTTTAATAAACTTTGATAGTTCAATGAAAGTTAAGGTTTATGTTTTCGAAACCACTATATCTTGTATTTGATTTTTAAAACCGTAACTTTTAGGCACAAGATTTAGTTTAAAAAGTTTGACAAAGTTTTTTTTTCTGATATACTAAGAAAGTAATCAAATTTTATGAGGAGTTACGAAAATGGTAACGGTTTATTCTAAAAATAATTGTGTACAATGTAAAATGACCAAACGTTTCTTAGATAGCAACAATGTCGCTTATCGTGAGATCAATCTCGATGAGCAACCTGAGTATGTCGATCAAGTTAAAGAGCTTGGTTTCAGCGCTGCTCCTGTTATCCAAACACCAACTGAAGTCTTTTCAGGCTTCCAACCAGGAAAACTGAAACAATTAGCATAATCTTAGTACATCATCCAGAAGAAACTGCTTCTAGGGCTAACTTAGAGGCCTTTCTTTTGTAATTAGATAAGGGAAATTTTATGGGATTAAAACATCTTGAGGACGTAACTTACTTCCGTCTCAATAACGAAATCAACCGTCCTGTTAATGGACAAATCATGCTTCATAAAGATAAAGAAGCCTTGGATGCTTTCTTTAAGGAAAATGTAGTTCCAAATACCATGGTTTTTGATTCAATCACTGATAAGATCAACTACCTCATTGAGCACAACTACATCGAAACGGCCTTTATCAAGAAATACCGTCCAGAGTTTTTGGAAGAATTGCATCAATTTATCAAGGACCAAAACTTCCAATTCAAATCATTCATGGCTGCCTATAAGTTTTACAACCAGTATGCCTTGAAGACTAACGACGGGGAATACTATCTTGAAAGCATGGAAGACCGCGTCTTCTTTAACGCACTATATTTTGCTGACGGTGATGAAGCGATCGCGACCGATATTGCCAATGAAATCATCCACCAACGCTACCAACCTGCTACTCCTTCCTTCTTAAATGCTGGTCGTGCTCGTCGTGGGGAGTTGGTATCTTGCTTCTTGATCCAAGTGACTGATGACATGAACTCTATCGGACGTTCTATCAACTCTGCTCTTCAACTTTCGCGTATCGGTGGAGGTGTGGGAATTTCACTCAGCAACCTTCGTGAAGCTGGGGCTCCTATCAAGGGTTATGAAGGAGCTGCTTCTGGTGTCGTTCCAGTTATGAAACTCTTTGAAGACAGCTTCTCTTACTCTAACCAATTGGGGCAACGTCAAGGTGCTGGTGTTGTCTACCTCAACGTCTTCCACCCAGATATTATCGCCTTCCTTTCAACTAAGAAAGAAAATGCCGATGAAAAAGTTCGTGTTAAGACCCTTTCACTTGGTGTTGTGGTGCCCGATAAATTCTACGAATTAGCACGTAAAAATGAAGAAATGTACCTCTTCAGCCCATATTCTGTAGAACTTGAATATGGTGTACCATTCAACTATATCGACATCACTGAAAAATACGATGAATTGGTCGCAAATCCAAACATCCGCAAAACAAAAATCAAAGCGCGTGATTTAGAAACTGAAATTTCTAAATTGCAACAAGAATCTGGCTACCCTTATGTCGTCAACATTGATACGGCTAACCGTGCAAATCCTGTTGATGGAAAGATTATCATGAGTAACTTGTGTTCTGAGATTCTTCAAGTCCAAAAACCAAGCTTGATCAACGATGCTCAAGAATTCCTTCAAATGGGAACAGACGTTTCATGTAACCTTGGTTCAACCAACGTGGTCAACATGATGACTTCACCTGACTTTGGTCGTTCTATCCGTGCTATGGTTCGCGCCCTTACTTTCGTTACAGATAGTTCACACATCGTAGCTGTACCTACTATTGACCATGGAAATAGCCAAGCTCATACCTTTGGTCTTGGTGCCATGGGACTTCATAGCTACCTTGCCCAACAACTGATTGAATATGGATCACCTGAGTCTGTTGAGTTTACAAGCATATACTTTATGCTTATGAACTACTGGACTTTGGTTGAGTCAAACAATATCGCGCGTGAACGTGGTATTACCTTCCACAACTTTGAAAAATCAGACTATGCTAACGGAAGCTACTTTGACAAGTATATTACAGGCGAATTCCTTCCAAAATCAGAACGTGTTAAAGAACTCTTCAAAGATGTCTTTATCCCAAGTGCTGCTGACTGGGCTAAACTTCGCGACAAGGTTCAAGCAGAGGGTCTTTACCACCAAAACCGCCTTGCTGTAGCGCCAAACGGTTCTATCAGCTACATCAACGATGTTTCTGCCTCTATCCACCCAATTACGCAACGTATTGAAGAACGTCAAGAGAAGAAAATCGGTAAAATCTACTACCCTGCTGCTGGCTTGTCAACAGAAACCATTCCTTACTACACTTCTGCTTACGATATGGATATGCGTAAGGTGATCGATGTTTACGCTGCTGCGACTGAGCACGTGGACCAAGGACTTTCACTTACCCTCTTCATGCGTAGTGACATTCCAAAAGGACTTTACGAATGGAAGAAAGAAAACAAACAAACGACACGTGACTTGTCTATTCTTCGTAACTATGCCTTTAACAAGGGTATCAAGTCTATCTACTACGTCCGTACCTTTACAGACGACGGTGGGGAAGTCGGTGCTAACCAATGTGAAAGCTGTGTGATTTAGTTTTAGTCTAAGGCAATTAATATGAAAAATTTAATTTTAGATTCTATTAAAATTATAAAAGAAGTTAAGTGGGATTATGCCAGAATGGCCCAACTGACAAAGTTATGGGGAGGACCCAAAAAAGCAGCTGCCTCTATGGCAGTAATACTTATTGGTATCGGAAGTTTTCTAGGTACAATAACTACTCTCAGTTTTCAAAAACTATTTAAACATTTCCTTTCTAAACTTCAAACTAGCAAAAATATAAACTCACCAAACGACGAAGATGAACAAAAGATTCAACAAAAAACGGATGAGTATTTAACCGAAGTACAAATTAGAAAAGAAAACAATCAAAGTACAGACGATATTGACGAAGAATATAACAATTCTATGAAAGAACTTTTAGATAGCCACTAAGAATGATTAATTCAAAAGGATTTTTACAAAATGCAAACTTACTACAAAGCCATTAACTGGAATGCCATCGAAGATGTCATCGACAAATCAACTTGGGAAAAGCTGACGGAGCAATTCTGGCTCGATACGCGTATCCCCTTGTCAAATGACCTAGACGACTGGAGAAAACTATCAAACAAAGAAAAAGACTTGGTTGGAAAAGTCTTTGGTGGTTTGACCCTTTTGGATACCATGCAATCTGAAACAGGGGTTCAAGCACTTCGCTCAGACATCCGTACACCGCATGAGGAAGCTGTTTTCAACAACATCCAGTTTATGGAATCTGTCCACGCAAAATCTTACTCTTCTATCTTTTCTACCTTGAATACCAAGGCCGAAATCGAAGAAATCTTTGAATGGACCAACACTAACCCCTACCTACAAAGAAAAGCGGAAATTATCAATGAAATCTACCTCAATGGTAGCCCGCTAGAAAAGAAAGTTGCCAGCGTTTTCCTTGAAACCTTCCTCTTCTACTCTGGTTTCTTTACGCCCCTCTACTATCTCGGTAACAACAAACTGGCCAACGTTGCGGAAATCATCAAACTGATCATTCGTGATGAGTCTGTTCACGGAACCTACATTGGTTACAAATTCCAACTTGGTTTCAATGAATTACCTGAAGAAGAGCAAGAAAAGCTCAAAGAATGGATGTACGACCTGCTCTACACTCTCTACGAGAACGAAGAGGGCTATACAGAAAGCCTCTATGACGGTGTTGGTTGGACCGAAGAGGTTAAAACCTTCCTTCGCTACAATGCCAATAAGGCCCTTATGAACCTAGGACAAGATCCACTCTTCCCAGATTCAGCTGATGATGTCAATCCTATCGTCATGAACGGTATTTCAACAGGAACTTCTAACCACGACTTCTTCTCTCAAGTCGGAAATGGTTACCTTCTTGGTGAAGTTGAAGCCATGCAAGACGAGGATTACAACTACGGTTTAGACTAATTTGACCAATCATTCAAAATATCATGGTTTGTTTAAATAAACTATGATATTTTTGTTTTTGTTTTATTTTGTTCTTTTTCTATTTGATTGATTGAGCGTTTTATGGTAAGATAATAATAGTAGAAATCGAGGTGATAAGGATGCTAAAGCAAGAAAAACTAGATAGTATTCTAGAAGCAGTAAACACAAAAGGCACTATTACTGTAAAAGAGATTATGGAGAATCTTGATGTGTCAGATATGACGGCTCGCCGCTATTTGCAAGAACTAGCAGATAAGGATTTGCTTGTTCGTGTGCATGGTGGTGCTGAAAAACTTCGTACAGGTTCTCTCTTAAACAACGAACGCTCAAACGTTGAAAAACAAGGCTTGCAGATTGCTGAAAAACAAGAAATCAGTCGTTTTGCCGGTCATTTGATTGACGAAGGTGAAACTATTTTCATCGGGCCAGGAACAACCTTGGAGTGCTTTGCTCGTGAGCTCCCTATTGATAACATTCGTGTTGTAACAAACAGTCTTCCAGTTTTTCTCATCCTAAACGAACGAAAACTAACAGATTTGATCTTGATTGGTGGAAACTATCGCTCTATCACTGGTGCTTTTGTAGGGACACTTACCTTACAGGATTTGGCCAATCTTCAGTTTTCTAAAGCTTTTGTAAGTTGTAATGGTATTAAGGATAAGGCAATTGCTACTTTCAGTGAAGAAGAGGGCGAGGTACAACGAATCGCCTTGAACAATGCCAATAAAAAATACTTACTGGCAGACCACAGTAAGTTTAATAAGTTTGATTTTTACACTTTTTACAATATCTCAGAGATTGATACCATCGTTTCAGATTCCAAACTGAGTCAGGAGACATTTGAAGATCTGTCGAAACAAACAACCATTCTTTTATCAAAACCATAAAAATTCCCCTACCTTTTGGTGGGGAATTTTTGTTGAATTTTATTCAATAAGTTGTGTCTCAGCTAGTTTCTTATACCAGTGAGCTGATTTCTTAGGATAACGTTCTTGAGTTTCAAAGTCTACATAGAAGAGACCGTAACGTTTTTCATAACCGTTTGACCATGAGAAGACGTCCATCAATGACCAAATGAAGTAACCTTTTACATTAGCTCCATCAGAGATTGCATCTGCAATCACTTCCATATGTTTCTTAACATAATCAATCCGTCCATCATCGTAGACTGTCCCATCCACAAACTCATCTTTGTATCCGAGACCATTCTCAGTGATGTAGATTTTCTTGTAATTTGGGTAATCTTTCTTCACGCGCATGATTTGATCATACAAACCTTGAGGATAGATAATCCAGTCCCAGTCCGTACGTGGGACATAGTCAGGCGCCACTCGACGTCCAACTCCCTTAATCTGATACTTAGAGCTTCCTTTTTCACCCTTACCGTTATGAATGATTTCTGTTTCGCCATCAAAGGCTTGCATCCAATCACTCATGTAGTAGTTAATTCCAAGGAAGTCATTCAGGTCTTTTGCAGCTTCTAGGACTACGAAGTCTTCTTCACGCAAATCTAAGCTTCCACCATTGACTGCTAAAATATGGTTGACACCTTCCATGGTTTCTATGGAATATCGACCTAGATAGGTCGCATCTAGGATAAATTTATTGTGAATGATATCTTCTAACTCAGCTGCACGAACATCTGCTGGGTTATCTGGATCCAGAGAATACTTAGTAGGCAGGGCATGAACCACACCAATTTCACCCTTGTATCCCTTATCCTTGAAAAGTTTTACTGCACGCGCATGCGACACCATCATATTGTGATGAGATTGGAAGACTTTGGCAAGGTCGTACTGGATACCTGGTGGAAATTTCCCAACCAAATACTGGCCGTCTCCTATCGGCCCAATTTCATTAAAGGTTGTCCAAAAGTTAACTTCAGGAAATTCTTCAAAACAGAAGGCCGCATAATCCACAAAGTGATCAATGTTTTCTCTATTCAGGAAATCTCCGTTTGAATGAAGTGCTTCTGGCGTATCAAAGTGATGGAGGGTCACGAAGGGCTCAACATGCCGTTTGTGACATTCTGCAAACAACTTGTGATAGAACTCAACTCCCTTGGCATTGACTTTCCCGTAACCAGTTGGAAAGATACGTGACCAAGCGATTGAAATACGGATACCATTGACACCATACTCTTCTGCAAGTTTGAGGTCAACTGGGTATTTGTGGTAGAAATCACTGGCTGGCTCAGCAGTGTACCAGTAGTTATCTTTGAGGTATTTGTCCCAGGCAACTGGCCCTTTACCATCAGTATGTGTAGCACCTTCTGCTTGGTAGGCTGCTGTTGCCCCACCAAAAATAAAGTCTTTTGGAAGTGTTTTTGTCATTTGATTCACCTTTCAAGAAATAGAAATGAGATGGAGATATAGTTGGGAGGAGTTCCTCCATCTCACTTCTTTACTATTTACCATTTATTCTTCGAACTGCGCTTGTACAAAGGCAAGAGCGCCTTTTCCATCACGAGTTAGTTTGATGTATTGAGCACCTTCTGTCTTGGCAAGTTTGATACCAAGTTTGTCGGTTTCGGCCTTCATGTCTTCAAAGTTTGAAGCTACTTGAGGAGCGAGGATAACAAGATCAAACTCTGGCAGCATTTCACGGTGAGCTCCATAGCCACCAGCTGCTGCCTTGACAGGAACTTTATATTCTTCTGCTGCTTTATTTAAAGCATTTGCAAGGAGACCACTTGTTCCTCCACCTGCACAGAGGACGAGAACATTTGTTTCCTCAGTGATTGTATTTTGAGCTGCTTCTACACCTGCTTTTTCAAGAATAGCATCCGCTTTGGCAGTATTGAAGTTTGCTGCTACTTTTTCTTTTAATTCATCATTAACTTTACCAGAACGCTCTTCTTCAAGGATTTGTTCATCATAGACTTTAAGGAATGGATAGTAAATGACAATGTCAACAACAATTAGAAGGGTAGCAAGAATGAACGATAGAACTTGGAAGTTTGTACCGAGAACAATACCGAGCGGACCTGGTGTTGTCCAAGGAAGGTTGGCTGTAAATGAGTTCATGCCAAGCGTCTCAATGAAGAATTTAAAGATCCATACGTTGGCAATTGGCGCAAAGATGAAAGGAATAAAGAAGATTGGGTTCAATACAAGCGGTGCACCAAACAAGATTGGTTCATTTACACCAAAGAAAGTTGGAACAACAGACGCACGTCCGATTGCACGGTTACGTTTCGATTTGGCCAACCACATGAACATGAATGGGACAACCAGTGTCGCACCCGTACCACCCATGGTAACGATAAACATTTGTGTACCTGAAGTAAGAATCTTGTCAGCGTGCATACCTTGTTGGAGAAGGTTCAAGTTGACTTCGGCATTTGCATAGGTAATAGCTGCGATTGCTGGCTCGACGATTGAAGGACCGTGGATACCAACAAACCAGAAGAAGGCAAAGGCACCAAAGATAATGGTAATACCTAGATAACCATCAGCAGCAGAGAATAATGGTGCAAAGAATTTACCAATTGATTCTGCAACGCTGGCTCCAACAAATTGACGAGCTAGTAAATCAAGGACGTAAAGAGAAACAACAGATAGAGTGAATGGAATTACATCTTTAAAGACTTGCGAGATATTGGGTGGAACTTCGTCAGGCATGCGAATAGTGACGTTGTTCTTAACACAAACCTTATAGATTGCTACGGTTACAAAGGCAGCAAGAAAGGCTGAAAGCAACCCTTTTGTCCCAAGGAAACCTGTCGCAAATCCACCTTCAATCGGATCAGCTGCTAACATCAACAAACCAACAATCGCTGCCAAAAGTGTTGACATATAGTTGATTTGGTTGGTTTTCTCCATACTTCGGTTGACTGAGTCCGTCAAAGATTTAGCTGTTGTACCAGCTACCAAGAGAGCCAGAATTCCCATTGAATAGCTGTAAGGTTTCATTAGAAAGGCTACAACTTCGTCAGACCATTTAAATCCCCATGAGTTTGGTACAAAGGCAATCAAGATAAAGATACTTGAGAAGAGAATAACTGGCATCCCTGCAATGAAACCATCACGAATAGCACGAAGATAGATATTACGAGATAATTTCTCAAAGAAAGGTTTTCCTTTCTCGATAAATGAAATTAGTTTGTTCATTACTTAACTCCTCTCTTGTAGAGTTCGATTAAATGGTGCATCAAGTCTTTTAACAAGATAGTTGTCATCAAGTGATCCTGACCATGCATCATGGTCACACTATAAGCCAAATCCTCACCAGCTGCTTCCTTGGTCAATAGACTTGTTTGCGCGTGGTGAGCCTCGGCGATACAGCCACCAGCTTCCTCAACTAAGCTATCCGCTTTCGCAAAATCACCAGCTTCAGCAGCCTTTAAAGCTTCCAATAGTTTTGATCGAGCATCGCCAGCATAGGCTACGATTTCAAAACCTAACAATGTTACTTCTTCTCTATTCATGATAGAATTCTCCTTATGTATTTTTAATTAAATTTTTATGACAATAAACGTTGGATATGTAGAACTAGATAAACTCGTTCACTTTTATATAAATCAAGACCCGTATGTTGCGTAATCACATCATAGATCTTGGAGCCGACCTCAAATGCCTTTGGATAGGATTGCTTGATATGGTCTTCCATATCTAGAAGCGATTGATTATCATCTCTGGAACGGTCTAAATAATCCAAGAAATAATTCAAATGAATCATAAAACGATCATAGAAATGATTATTCACTTTGGTTCGTTGAATTGCATAACCCTTTAGCACTTCTTCGACATTCCTGAGAATTTCTTTCCTCTTATCAATCGACTCAACCACTTGAACTTCATTCTCCCCTTCGGCATTGATGAAATGATAAGCGATCCGAATAATTTCATCCTCAGGGAAATGATCTGTCAACTTCTGACGATAGATTTCAAAGGCTTCCTTTGCGATTTGAAAAGCGACAGGATACTTAGTGGAAATATCTGGCAGATTGCTATCCTTGTACCTTCCTTGTGTTAGTGCTTGATAAGAACAATAAATATGATCTGTCAAGGTCACATAGAGATACTCTTGAATCGGATAATGATATTTCTTTGATAGCTTATCAATGATTTCATAAGTCACTGTGATAAAATCAAGCGGAACATCTTTGAGCAGAGCCATAAAGTTTTCCCTGGACTCTTCTGTCTTCATCCGAAAGATTTTCTCAACTTGATCTTCAGCAATCAAATCCCCCTTCTTTTTCCCAAATACAATCCCCTTACCAATTACAATCACCTCTTCTCCTTTGTCATTTCTGACAAGTGAAACATTGTGATTCATTGGATTTAGAATTCGATACATGTCAACCTCCTTTTATCTCTTAAAGGTATATGAGTACAAAAAATGACCACAAATGAACTAGAAAATCCTTTGATTTCTAATCCACCTGTGATCATGCCTAATATTACTTAGTAACACTCACCTTGTATTAACTTGTGATTTAAGTATAGCACAAGTAAGTTTTTTTGTAAACCTTTACATTCAACTTTTTTTAAAATTTTTATTTAGATCAATGTTCCTAAGATTAGGGGGGGAAAAACTTATACACGTTCAGTCCATGAAGTCGCTGTTGTTTGAAGAACTTTGTTGAGTTCGTCAATGTTCTCAAATCCAGTTGTGCGAAGCCATTCGCGAGCTGCTGCTTCACCGTCTTTGATGTAGGCTTCAACTGATCCAGCCCAAGTTGCACGGCCACAAAGAACACCATTGAAGTTTGCGCCTGATTCGTGGGCAAAGACAAGGGTTTCTTGGAAGAGTTTAGCCGACACTCCCGCACTCAAGTAGATGTATGGAAGATTCGTTGCTTCATCTTGTGCTTTGAAGAAAGCTGCTGCTTCTTCACGTGTATGCACGATTTCACCTTCGCCAAAACCTTCAACGTATTTGACATTGACTGGAACTTCCACTTTCAAGACATCGATGTTGAAGCGT